>JAQBUX010000012.1 GCA_027623795.1 Chloroflexota bacterium | reverse complement strand
CCGTCTTGCGCGAATACGATAGCGGCAGGGCGACGGGTTCGGTCCATACACGGGGTGGATTTCGGGTGCGGGGGGCGTTCTGACCCAACCGGGACCACGTTGCGGTACGGTCAGCGACGGCGTTTACAATGCGCTCTCCCGAACGATACTGCGCTCGACGTGCCCTCTCCGGCCCACCGGCGCCCTGGGGCCGGGCGGACGGAGAGTAACGAGAAGGCAGGACGGCAAGACAGCCGGACGACCGAAAGCGGGACTACCAAGATTTGCTCTGGCGGCGTTTGAGGCAGTTAAACGATCGGCGACTCCTTACCCTGGGGGCCGCCGCTCTAACCGTGCTGGCTATCGCTTGCTCAAGCGCGAGCACTGACACTTCGACCGCTCAACCGGCCCCTCAGCCGACGCCGCAGCCAACCGCCACCCCACAGCCGACAGCCACGCCGCAACCGACCGCCACCCCCATCGCTATGCCGGCCACCCCAACGCCGGTCGTTATCCCGCCCACGCCGACTCCGGTCACGCTCCCTCCGACACCCACGCCATTCCCGACACCGGAACCGGTACTGGGTACGGCGGACCTGGTCGAGAGAGTCGCGCCGTCGGTCGTCCATATCCGCGTAACCACCCTGGATGGCGGCGGTTCGGCGGGGACTGGCGTCGTCTTTGATATCGGCGGCCTCATCATGACGAACCGCCACGTAGTACAAAACGCCGTCGAAATTCGCGTCTCCCTTGCCGATGGTCGCATCCTGCCGGGTGAAATCGTCGGGTTGGACGCTTCAATCGACATCGCGGTTATACGGATCGACGTTGACGATCTACCGGTGGCGGTAATCGGAGACTCGGACTCATTGCGCGTCGGTGAGGATGTGGTCGCCATTGGACACGCCCTCGATCTGCCCGGAGGCCCGACCGTCAGCAAGGGCGTGGTTAGCGCCCTCGATCGGACCCTTGCCGATGGCGCCGATATCATTTCAGATCTGATCCAGACGGACGCCGCCATCAATCCGGGCAACAGCGGCGGACCGCTCGTGAACGCCCGCGGCGAGTTGATCGGGATCAATACCGCCAAAATTCCCAGCGGAGACGGGATAGGGTTTGCGATCGAGATCAACACCGCCCACGAGGTCGCTGACCGTCTCGTCGCGCAGAGCGCGGTCGAGCCCGGGTTCATCGGAATCGCGCCGCTCGATGTCACCCCTACCCTCGCCGATCAGTTGGGACTTCCCGCGCTGCGCGGCGTTGGAGTCCTGGGAGTCAGCGCCGGGAGTCCGGCCGACGGCATTCTTGTGGTGGACGACATTATCATCCAGATCGACGGTTCGGCGATCCCGGACACGCTCGCTCTGGGACAGTTCCTGCGTTTCCACCCGGCGGGCACGGTAGTCGAAATCACGTTTTTCCGCGGAGGCGTCGGGCTCCTTTCTGCGAACGTGACCCTTGGAGTTAGGCCCGGTTAAAAATCCGGGGTTTTGGGAGTACGCGATGAGTAGCGACAACGGAAAAGAACTTGCCGGTAAGGTAGCGATCGTGACCGGGGCCGGACGCCTCCGAGGGATCGGGCGCGCCTCCGCCGTGAGGCTTGCGGAGATGGGCGCGCACGTAGTCGTGACCGGCACCGGCCGGGACCCTTCGTCGTTCCCGGACGACGAGAAGGCGATGGGCTGGCGGGACATCGAATCGGTCGCCGGCCAGGTTCGCGAGCAAGGCGTGAGGGCGCTGCCGCTGGTGGTGGACGTGTCCAACTCTGAGGCCGTGGAGAAGATGGTCGCGGACACCATCAGTGAGTTCGGCCGGGTCGACATCTTGATCAACAACGCAGCTTTCCGGCGTGGCGAGGACCGGGTAGCGGTAGTGGACCTGGACGAATCGCTCTTTCGGCGGGTTCTCGATATCAAGGTCGTGGGGTCGTTCCTCTGCGCCAAGGCCGTTGCGAGGCATCTCCTGGCTCAGGACGAAGGCGGCGCGATCGTCAATCTGTCGTCAACGGCCGGCAAACGCGGATCGGCGAATACCTCTGCCTACAACGCGGCCAACTTCGCGATCAACGGCTTCACGCAGGCGCTTGCGAAAGAGTTAGCGCCGCACTTGATCAACGTGAATGGTGTGTGCCCGGGGGCTATCGAAACCGCCCGCATGGACATCCTCGGACGCGGGGAGACCTGGGAAGCCCTGGAGGCCGCTATCCCGATGAAACGGGCCGGCACGGACGAAGAGGTCGCCGACCTGATCGGGTTCTTGTGCTCCGACCGGGCCAGGTATATCACTGGCCAGATGATCAACATCAACGGCGGCAGCGTGACCGAGCTGTAGGCTCCACAACGTCGTATCCCGCGACACCAACGCCTTTACCGGGTTTCGGGTAACGGATAGCGTGTAGATCGTTCTCGATGCGCGCCTTCCGTTACACGGTCTCGTACTGGTCATGGGGCTGTACAGGCCGGTCTCACTGGCGGTTCGACAGGATCTTGATGTCTTCCCGTTTCACGTCTCCGCGCGCAGGTCACCGTCCTCCGGGGCGTTTGCGCACCCTTTCTGATCGCCAGGCGGCTGCGCTACGCTTTCTTGGGGCCGGCCCGGCTACGACCCCTCACACCGGGCTGATGACGCGTTGCATCGCGTACATGTGTCCGTGGGCGCATGCCTGTGACGCCGCCGCCGCGGTGCCGTCGGCGGTCGACCAGCGCACCTGCCACCGATACAGGTTGGAAGCGCACCGACCCGGCGCCGGCCTCAGCGAACATTCGGTCGACGTGCTGGCGGACCATCGAAAGACGGGCCACCACCTTGGCGGTCCGACCACGGCGATGCTCGATGAGGTCCGGCCGCACGGCCCGTCCACGAATCTGCACTCGCGTCGCCCCAGATACCCGGTGCGTCCGGCCTAAAGGCTGACGACCCAGTACAGCGAGCATCGGCAGCCGGATTTCACGCCGTTCTCATCCCGGGAATTGCATTATCACGTCGCTTTCACGGCCCGCGCAGTACTGTGAAGGTGTAGAAAAATGTCGCCGCGGGCAGTCGGCGGCGTTCGTGTCCGCCAGCCCGCCGGGCGACGTGGAGACACGATAATGCTAGAACGATGGAACCCTTACCGTCGCATGCGACGGTTGGAAGATCTGATGGACGGTCTCTGGGGGCCGTTTGAACAGTCAGTCGCCGGTCGCGCCGTTGAAAGTTGGACGGTTCCGGTCGACATCACCGAAGACGACGACCACATCGTGATTGTCGCGTCGGTTCCCGGCGTGAAGTCTGACGACCTGGAGGTTGGTGTACAGGACGGCGTTTTGACGATCAAGGGCGCTACCGCAGAGGAACACGAGTCCAACGAAAAGGACTACGTAATGCGGGAGCGGCGCACCGGCGAATTCTTCAGGTCCGTACGGTTGCCGAACACGGTTGACGAGGACAAGGCGGACTCGAAGCTTGAAGGCGGAATCCTGACGATAACCTTCCCAAAAGAAGAGGCCGCGCAGCCGAAAAAGATTCCGGTATCAGTGATCGACTAGTTGACTGGAACCGGATCCCGTACAGATCGCGCTGCAACCCTGGACATGCCGGAGCGCTGTTCCTCCACAGGATTCCCGTCAAGGACAGCGCTCGAAGAAATCGCCCGGCCGGCGGGAACTGGCCTTAGCTGGCCGGGTACGAGAACCTGCACGTGTTGCACACGTAGAACTGGATTCCGGACAACCGGCGCGAGTTGGTAAGTCGCCCTTCGGGGCACATCGGGCAGCACTTCAAAATCGTCATGGTGGTGGACCCCCGCGCGGTTTGTTTGGTGGAACGATCTGACGATAATCCCGAATGTGGACCCGCATGTGACGGGGCTGTAACGGATTTGTTACGGCTGTGTTAAGGGCCGGTGACAGGGCTCGCAGCGCGGATGTCCACCGATCCGACGCCGACCACGATCGACAACTGCGCGCCCCCGTCGCCGACGGTTCCGGAAAGTCGTCCTGGTGACCCCGCCGGTTGATCGGCGACGGCAAACTCCGTCGACACAGAACCATCCGATACGCTCACATCAAGCGCGATGCCGTTGTCATCGGGAATCGTGACGGTCACATCCCCGACACCGGTCTCGAGCTCGTTCAAGCCGTCCGGCGTCAGCTCGCCCTCGAACGTGATCCCGCCGGACCCGGTCGTGAACTGAAACGACCCGCTGCTGTTCGTGATCGCGATATCGCCGACGCCGGTCCCGCCCGTGAAGTCGCCCGACACGTCGCGCAGGGTGACGTCACCGGCGGCCGCCGTGGCCCGCCCGCCCGCTCTGGCGCCCTCGATCGTCACCGCTCCACTGCCAACGCCCACATCGATCTCCGTATTGACCGGTACGGTGATCGTGAAGTCGACCCTCCCCTCGGCCATGTCCCCGAGGAGGTTTCCGCTGAACGTGGTCACGGACCTCACGGTGACCACGTCGCCATCCGCCGTCACGTCAAGGTCCACGTTTTCCAGGCGCGTCACGTCGCTGGTGACCACGATCTCGCGATCCGGCCCCGTCCGTACGATGACGTCCCCGTTGCCGGCGCCCACGAGGAGCCGCGGAGACGCGCCGACCTCGAATTTTTGCTCGCGCGTTTCGTCGGTTCCGGAGTCGCAGGCGAGCGCCAAAACCGCAACGAGCAATATCAACCCGAACAATCGCGGCCTCATCGCCCGGGCGATTGTGCTCGGGCGAATTGGACGGTTCGCTGCTTTAGTCGTGGTCAGGTTAGTCGGATAGATTAAGAGTACGTCGTCCTGACCTACCGTTCCAACAGCGCGCCCACCGGCGCAAGGTTGTCGGGATCCGGCTCCAGTTTTCCGACACCTCTGGATTGAACGACTTTGACCAGGGCGTCACAGAAAGGCGTCGGGACGCCCGTCTCGCGGCCTTTTTCCGATACGAAGCCGTTCAAGAACTCGATCTCAGTCCGGCGGTGCTTCATCACATCCTGTAGGAACGACGCTCGGCCGCCCGTTCCCGCGCTCGCCGCAACCTTTTCCATCTCGATCTCCAGGTCTTCGACGTTCCTTCCCTCGGCGGCGTCGACAAACATCTGCGCTGGCACCCCAAGCAGGTCGCCGATACGGTGGCCCAGCGCCCGTCCTACGCGGATGACCTCTGCGCCGACCTGTGTCCGGATGTCGCGCACCAGCGGGTCCGTCCGGACTCTGTCAGACGTCATACCCGTGATCCCTGCGATCGGGTTGACCATGCAGTTGATGGCCAGCTTGGCCCACCGCTCGCCCCACAGGTTGTCGGTGAAGTAGGTGCCGTCGGAAGCTGAGGAAACGATCTCAACCAACTCGCGAGCGCGGGGCGTGTCCGATCCGTCGTGCTCGCCGATCTTGTAGGCCATCGGGTTTGTATCGGTCCGCTGAACCTGACCGGGCTCGTAGCAGCCGGCCGCTATCGTGATGACGCAGCCAAGAGCGTTCTCAACGCCGACGGTCTCTGCCAGCCGGTAGTCGTTGATTCCGTTCTGGAAGTCCACGTACGCGCCGTCTGGCTTCAAGTAGCGCCGCATCAAGATCGCCGCCCACTCCGTGTCGTACGACTTCACGGCGACGAATACGTAGTCGAACGGGTCTTCGATCCCCTGTAGCTCGCATATGTTGATGTAGTTCGCGGGAACGTTGACCACGTCTTCCCCGTGGGTGATCGTCAAGCCGTTTGCCTTTACCTCAGCGACGTGCTCGGGCCACTGGTCGACGATCGTGACGTCGTGCCCCGCCTTCGTGAGCATGCCGCCGGTGTATCCGCCGATCGCGCCGCCGCCGATGATCCCAATCCGTGGGCCCATGTCTGCCTCTCCTGTTGCCTCAGAATTGCCTGACGTTACTGGTCAATAGTGCTCTGCCCGCCGATGCCGCCGCCCGGGTCAGAACGGGAGTATGGCGGAAACGGGTTCCATGTTCTTCGGATCCGGTTCAAGTTTGCCGACGCCCGCGGCGTGGACGATCTCTACGATTTTGTCGCAGTAAGGCGTGGGGACGAATACTTTTGTCAGCCATGATCCGTGATCCTCTTGCGCCACTCACGTACGACAGCGTCGATCGCGATTCATCGCACACCCGCAAGCGGCCGGAATATACCGCGGACCATGCCCGGCGGCGAGTCCCGCGTGATTCTGGTGGTTGCCGTACCCGGCCATAACCGAATCAGGGCACGATGGCCGGGCGGTTCGAGGTGCGACAGTTGATTCCGTCGTCGATCCACTCACCCCGGATCAGCACGAACGCGCCGCCGTCCGGGGTCACGGTACGGATGAACTCGCCGTTCTCGTACGCATCGTAAGTGACGGAAACACGGTCACGCGGCTCCGTCGCGGCCAGGATGTTTCGCGCCTCGAACCCTTCATAGCTATATCCCTGGCGGAAGAAGTTGGCCTCGGCCTGCTCGATAAATGTTTCGAGATCGCGCCGGGCGCGGAAGTCGACGGTGCAGTACTCGTAGATGGCGGCCCAGGCGCCGGCGCTGACAAGTGCGATCTGCTCCGCAAAGACCGCGGCAACCTGCACGCGCTCGGACACCGATGGCGGTATCGTCGGCACAACCGTCGCCGCCTGGACGGGCGTAGGGCTTCCGACCGTCGTCTGCCTGCTACAGGCCGCCAACAACACGATGCTCGCTAGGACGAGCAGCAAAAGCAACACCGCCCGGGGGCTCACATCATATTTCTTCGTTAAAACCATATTCATGAATATAGAGTCGCGCATACAGCGACGCATCGGGTATGTGAAGCTGGATGAATTAGCATTGAGGGTGACAAAGGTGCTTAGAATTGTGGCCGGCCCTTAATTCGACCCCGGGCAACCTGACCGTTCAGCGTGATACGTGGGCGATCCCAACTTCGCCTTGATTTAAAGCTCAAGAACAGAAAGACCGACCGCTGCAGTACCAAGACGCCGTCGCCCAACTTCTCTCCCTGGCAGATTTCGAGCGGAAATCAAGGGTGAACGAGCCCCCTGATTTCCATCTCCGCCGGATGGAGGTCTTGCTGGCGCGACTAAATAATCCCGAACGGGCAACGCCAACGATCCATATCGCGGGCTCCAAGGGCAAGGGCAGCACCGCCGCAATGATCGCCAGCGTGCTTACGGCGGCGGGGTTGCGTACCGGGCTATTCACCTCGCCCCACCTGCACCGGATAACTGAACGTATACGCATCGACATGGCCGATGTTTCCCCGGATAGATTTGTGGCGCTCGTAGACGAATTGTGGCCGGACATTTTGGCCGTGGAGCGGCTTGGAGATGTCGGCAAGGTCTCCGTATTTGAGATGCTGACGGCGATGGCGTTCGTGGAGTTCCGGGATGCCGAAGCACAGGTTCAAGTCATCGAGGTCGGCCTCGGCGGGCGGTTAGATGCTACAAACCTCGTCACGCCCGACGTCGCCGTAATCACGCCGATCAGCCTGGACCACACCGCCGTCCTGGGCGACACGGTGCCAAAGATCGCGTACGAGAAGGCCGGGATCATCAAGCCGGGAGTTCCGGTAGTGGTCAGTAGACAGGCCCCTGCTGCGAGGGTCGTCATCGATCAAGCCGCCGCCGAGCGAGGTTCGCCCATAACCTACGCTCACGATCGGTTGCGTCTGGCAAGCGGTCCTGTATACGCAGGTGTCTCGGGCACTTTCCCACTACAGCGCTTTACGCTCGAGAGCCCGTTATCCGAGTACGAGATCGAACTGCCCTTACCTGGCGACCATCAGGTCGACAACGCCACAACGGCGGTCGCTGCGCTGGAGACATTCGCAGAGCGCCGCGATTTTGCGATCGGCCCGGAACCAGTCTCGCGGGGAATGGCCGCGGTGCGGTGGCCGGCACGGACCGAGGTGCTTAGCGCCCCCGATGACCCCGTTCAGATAATCGTGGACGGCGCACACAACAGCTCCTCCGCCGCGGCGCTCGTATCTACGCTGGCGACACTTTTCCCGTTGGCCAGACGCACGGTCCTCGTGTACGCAGGTTCCGGGGGCCACGACTTCGCAGCGACCGCCCGAGAGTTCGCCAGCCTCGATCCACAGGTCGTTGTGACACGCACGCGTCACCCTAAAGCGGTTGATCCGCACACGGTGGCCGACGCACTGCGGCGCGATAATGTCACCGTCACCGCGGTCACGTCTGACGTCGCAAGTGCGCTGAATGAAGCCCGGCTTATCGCGTCCCCGGGGGACGTTATCGTAGCGGCCGGGTCGTTATTCGTGGCGGCGGAGGCGCGGGAGATCCTGCTCTCCATAGCGCCGGAGTTATACCCGGACTTGCGCGGCGACATGATGACGCCGTACGAGTCTCCGGTTCTGATTTCCGCGGACAAGCCCGGTCCAGATGTGCGCCAAGACGCAGGGTAAAGTGGTCAATACGTTCATGAAGCCTCGATGCTAGGAATCGGTAGAAATACGATGACGCAAAGCAACGAAAGGCGAAGGGTCGTCGTCACCGGCGTCGGGGTCGTCTCGGCGCTGGGGCAGGATGTCGAAACGTTCTGGAGTGGCCTAAAGGCGGGAAAGTCAGGGGTTTCGCCCCTCCCGCTGGAAGGCATCGAAGACTACCCATGCCGCATCGGCGCGACGGTCCAGGATTTCGACCCGACCCGGTTCATGGATCGCAAGGAGTCTCGTCGCCTGGCCCGCTTCTCCCAGCTCGCCGTTGCGGCCGCCGCAGAAGCGCTGGAGTCGGCCGGATTCGGTCGATTGGACGGCCTTTCGGACGACGAGCGAACCCGGTTCGGCGTATTGCTCGGCACCGGCATCGGCGGGTACCCGGAGACTGAGGCGGCGGCCCGGGTAATGGTGGCGCGCAGCGGCATGCGTATCTCCCCGTACTACATCCCGATGATGCTCCCCAACATGGCCGCGGCAAACGTGAGCCGCGTATACGGGACGACCGGCTATATCGGGACTACGATCACGGCGTGCGCAGCCGGAACACAGGCGCTCGGCGAGGCGGCAGAAGTGATACGACGCGGCGGTGCGGACGTGATGGTCGCGGGTGGCGCCGAGGCCGGCATCTGCGAGATAGGTCTCGGCGGGTTCGCGACGATCCACGCCCTTTCCACCAGCAGCAATGAAGCTCCGGAGAAAGCCAGCCGCCCATTTGACGCTGAGCGTGACGGATTCGTGCCAGCGGAAGGCTCGGGAATCTTGATCCTTGAGGGCCTCGATCACGCCCAGGCGCGCAGCGCCACGATCCTGGCTGAACTGTCAGGCTGGGGCGTTACCTCGGACGCGCACCACCTTGTCCACCCGCCGGAGGACGGCGCAGGCGCTGTCCGGTGCATGCAGATGGCGTTAGACGATGCCGGCATCGGGCCTGAACAAGTGGACTACATAAACGCCCACGGGACATCGACTCCCGTCAACGACGCCGCTGAGACGCGCGCAATCAAACAGGTGTTCGGCGAGGCTGCGCGAAACACGCCCATCAGCTCCACGAAGTCGATGCTTGGCCACTCGCTGGGGGCGTCTGGAGGGCTGGAAGCCGCCGCCGCCCTGTGCACGATCAGGGACGGCGTGATTCACCCGACGATCAACTACGAGCACCCGGACCCGGCATGCGACCTTGACTACGTTCCGAACGTCGCCAGGGAGGCCGACGTCAACACGGTCCTGTCAAACAGCTTCGGCTTCGGCGGCCAGAACGCATGCGTCGTGTTGCGCCGGTTCGAGGGGTAGGGCCGCCAGATACCTCACAGCGGACCGCGGGCGACTCAGAACTCCGCAGGGTGCGGAGTGCGATATTGACCTCGTCGGCGTCAAATTTCTGCGGCCAGTGCGGCGCCCGCGTACCTCCGGAAGCAAACTACTGCCGGGAGTGCGGAGTCCCCGTAAAGTGGGTTCCGGCGGACCCCGTCGCACCCGTCGACGCCGAACCGCGTTTCTTCGACCCCGACCGGTACGCCCCTGACGCTCGCGCATCCACCGGAAGCGGGATTCCCGGAGAGCTGGCGTCGATGGGCAGCCGGACGGGAGCGTGGGCTATCGGCACGTTCGGCGTAGCCCTGATCACCAGTATCCCGTTCATCGGTTGGATCGTGTCGTTGGCGGCACCCTTGTGGGACGTCTTTCTGTACCGGCGAGGTCAGAACATCGGAGCGCGATTGGTCGGGTTGCGAATTGTGAGAGACACGGGCGAGCTGGCCGGCTTCTATCACGTCTGGACCCGGACGCTGGCGTCAATCATCAGTCTCCTGGTTTTCGGCGCCGGGTTCTGGACCGCTTACTCGGACCGGGATCGGCAGACCTGGCACGACAAGATGCTCCGCACGTACGTCATCGCCGACAGCCCGGAAGTACGAGACATGCCGGCCTCCAGCTCTGACGCCGCAAAGATATGGTTCTGGATCAGCGTCCCGATTATAGTCATCGCGGTAATCGCAGCGCCGGCATTGTTCATTGACTGAACAGATGGTCCGGGCCACGTCATCCGTGTCGCCACCGCCGGAACACGGAAATTCGTCGCCACTTATCCACAACCCCTAGTGACGCGGCCACACATCTCATCAACATTTTGGGGGCGATCCGGACTCGACGAGCGACCTGTCTGGAGGATATAGTCCGAGCATCCCGTGACTGCCGGTACTTCCGCCCGTGGGCGAGCGGTTCTAGGCTTGGGGGAGTCACGGTCGGATAGTCTCCGTACCCCGCCGGAACCGGCAACACAGAGGTTCTCGCGCGCCTTGTTCGCACATCTCCATAACCACTCCGAATTCAGCCTTCTAGACGGACTCAGCTCCGTCACGGACATGGCGCAGAGAGCCGCCGAGCTCGGACAGACCGCACTCGCGCTGACGGACCACGGCGTTATGTACGGCGCTATCGATTTTTACCGCGCATGCCGGGAAGTCGGCGTCAAGCCGATCATCGGCGTGGAGGGCTACGTCGCGCCGGGCAGCCGTTTTACGCGGGACCCCGGCGACAGGTCTCCGTACCACCTGACGGTCCTCGCGAAGAACGATGTTGGCTACCGGAACCTGCTTCAACTGGTCAGCAAGGCCCATCTCGAGGGGTTCTACTACCGCCCCCGAATGGATCGCGAGCTGCTTGAGGCGCACTCAGAGGGTCTCGTTATCCTCTCGGGTTGTCTTTCCGGCGAGGTCGGGACCCATGCCGTCCGCGGCAGACAGGACCTCGCTCGAGAGACCGTTGACTGGTACCGCCAGGTATTCGGCGACGACTACTACCTGGAAGTAATGTGGCACGAGAAAATCCCGGATCAGCTCACGATGAATCGGGCCGTTATCGAGCTCGCGGCCGAGACGGGAACCCCGCTCGTCGCCACGAACGACAACCACTACACGCTCCCGTCGGACCACGAACTCCACGACACCCTGTTGTGCATCCAGACCAACTCGGTGGTCACCGACACCAAACGGATGCGTATGGAAGACCCGACCTTCTACCTGCGGTCGGAAGAAGAGATGGCGGCGCTCTTCCCCGAGCATCCAGAAGCCATCACGAACACCGCGAGGATCGCGGAATCGTGCGATCTAGAGATCGACTTCACACAGAGCCGTCTGCCGCGCTTCCACACGCCGAACGGTGAGCCTGCGCTCGAGTACGTCGCACGCCTGTGCGAAGCGGGGATGGCGCGTCGCTATCCCAACGCCGATCAGGCCGTCAGGGACCGGCTCGCGTACGAACTGGACGTGATCGATAAGACAGGATTCCCGGACTACTTCCTCGTCGTGTGGGACATCGCCAATTTCGTCCACGAGCGGGGCATCGTATTCGGGGTCCGCGGGAGCGCAGCGGCGAGCCTGGTCCTGTACTGCCTCGGCGTCACCGATATCGATCCCCTCGCGACACGATTGGTTTTTGAGCGCTTCCTGAACCTGGAACGGCACGAGATGCCGGACATCGACATGGACTTCCAGGATGATCGCCGGGAGGAGGTCATCCGGTACTGTCTGGACAAGTACGGCGATGGACACGTGGCGCAGATCGTGACATTCGGCACGCTCGGGGCGAAGGCCGCCGTACGCGACGTCGGCCGGGCGCTGGGCATGGAACTCGCTGAGGTGGACAGGGTCGCCAGGCTCATCCCGACGCGCCTGCATGTGACCCTGGACGATGCTATCTCGGAGACTCCAGAGCTCACGCAGATCGCCTCGGACGGCGGCCAGGGGCAGCGTTTGCTTGAGCTCGCCCGCGGGCTTGAGGGCACCGTCCGCCACGCCAGCACCCACGCCGCCGGTGTGATGATTACCGAAGAGCCGTTGACCGACTACGTCCCGCTCGCCCGCGCGACCGGATCGGACGCAAACGCCGTGCCGACGACGCAGTACCCGATGGGTCCCCTGGCGGACCTTGGGCTGCTCAAGATGGACTTTCTGGGACTCACAAACCTCACCATCCTGGACCGTGCGCTAAAGCTTATCGCCCGGACGCGCGGCGAGAATCTAACGCTCACCGATATCCCGCTGGACGACCTGGCGACGTACGAGTTGCTTTCTTCCGGTGAGACGGCAGGCGTGTTCCAGCTTGAAAGCTCCGGCATGCGGCGTTACGTCAAAGAACTGCGGCCGAGTTCTGTGATGGACGTGGCCGCGATGATCGCCCTGTACCGGCCCGGGCCGATGGAACAGATCAGCCGTTTCATCGACTCAAAGCACGGCCGCGCACAGATCACCTATCCGCACGACGACCTGAGAGACCTGCTTGAGGAGACCTACGGGGTCGTCGTCTACCAGGACCAGGTGTTGCTCATCGCGCAACGCTTCGGCGGTTACACGCTGGGCGAGGCGGACATCCTGAGAAAGGCGATGGGCAAAAAAATCGCCTCCGTGATGGCGGCCGAAAGCGAGAAGTTCATCGCAGGCGGGATCGCCAACGGCTACACGCCGCAACTCTCGCAGCAGATGTTCGACCTGATCGAGCCGTTCGCCGGGTACGCGTTCAACAAGGCGCACAGCGTTTGCTACGCGATGGTGTCCTACTGGACGGCGTACCTGAAGGCGAACTACACCGTCGAATACATGGTCGCGTTTCTGGACGCCGCGACCGGCGCGCCGGACAAGCTCACCGCCGCCATCCAGGAGTGTCGCCGTCTGGGCTTTGAGGTGCTGGCGCCGGACATCAACCGGGGACACATAGGCTTCGCTGTGGACAAGACTGAAAACGGTGACGCTATCCGCTTCGGCATGGCGGCCGTCAAGAACGTCGGCGTCGGCGCGGTGGAGCCGATAATCGAGGCGAGGGACGTCGGCGGTCCGTTTGAATCTGTAGAGGATTTTTGTAAGCGAGTCGACTTCGGCAACGTGAACAAACGCGCCCTAGAAAGCCTTGTGAAGGTCGGCGCGTTTGACCAGTTGGCTGACCGCGGCGCGCTGCTCGAAGGGCTGGACAGGATACTTGCGCTGGTCCGGCGCGAGACGGAACTGAGGGAGTCCGGCCAGACTACGATGTTCGACATGCTCGGTGACGCCGTCGACACACCCCTGCCGGCGCTTGAGTTGCCGTCGGCGGGAGACGTTACCAATCACGAGCGCACCCTCTGGGAGCGCGACCTACTCGGGGTAGAGATCAGCGAGAACCCGATCACGCGATCGATGTACCAGTTGCAGGACGAGTCGATCGTTTTCGCCAACCAGTTGACGCCGGACATGTCCGGGCAGCGCAAGTCGTCCGTAGGCCAGGTCGGCATCGCTCGCGAGTTGACGACCCGGAAAGGTGATCGTTTCCTGTCCATCCAGTTCGGCCTGCTGGGCGGAGACATCGAACTTGTGGTGTGGTCGAATGTCCTGCAGGTGACCGAGTACCTCTGGAAACAGGGAACCTTTGTCTCATTAACCGGCAGCGTACGGGAGCGGGATGGCCGCGTATCAATCTCAGTCGAAGAAGCTCGGGAGTATCGATTGCCCGGACAGGAAGAGGCCGTAACGGCGACAAATCAGCACCCGACCCGACAGGGTGAAGCGATCAGGCCGCCCGTCCCGGCGGCTCCCGCACATTCACCAGCGACAAACGGCGTCACACCACCGTATCCGGCGGCCGCCGAGACCCGCGCTCCGTTCTCTCCGCCGGCCAATGGGTCGTCGGGCGCCAACAAATACAACAACGGCAACGGTGGCGCACACGCGACTCCCCCGCCTGCGGTGACGGCCCCGGCGGCCACTGCGCAGCCACAGAGTTTTTCTGTACGCGTCGCAGAGACCGGTTCAGCGGCGGAGGACAAGTACCGCTTCGAGGACATCATCCGGCTGCTGCTGAACTACAAAGGCGATCACCCGTTCATGCTCGAGATCGAGACGGGAGGCCGTATCGTCACGCTGGACATGCCGTTCGCTATCAATCCATGTGACGAGCTCACGTCCAACCTTCGAGAGTTGATCGGGAGCGAAAACGTTCTAGTGACCGGGGCGGTTGGCGCAGCCTCGGCGTAAGCTAGACGCATGGATTGGGTTGTTTTCGCCACCGCGCCGGATCAGTTGACGGCGGAGATGTGGCAGGACCTGCTCTCGCAGGCGCATATCAGGTGCCAGTTGAGGGTGGGCGATACATACGGATTCCTGGGAGTCTCTGCGACGCCTGTACGACTCGTCGCCCCACAGGAAGAAGCAAAGGAAGCGCGCGAGGCGCTCGAAACGCTGGTCAAGCTGTCAGGACTCGGCTCGGACGAGCCGGACGACTTTGAGTAGCTAGTCTGCCTTTTCGTTCAGTCCGTTAGCGACAGTTGTCGACCTTCCGGGTTCCGTCGGTGGCCTTCAAGCTCCAGCAGTCGTGCCTTGAGCGGCAGCCCGATCCCTCCTCCGAATCCGTGGAGTTGGCCATCGCTTCCGACGACGCGGTGGCACGGCACCAGCAATGGCACGGGATTGCGCGCCATCGCCTGTCCGGCAGCACGCGAGGCTCCGGGCCGTCCGGCGACCTCAGCGAGCCAGGAGTAGGTCCGCGTCTCGCCGGCCGGTATCGTGCGGCAGGCGGCACGCGCCGCGGCAAAGAACTCCGGGTCGTCGAGATCTATCGGCACCGTCGAGAGGTCTTCCGGCTCCCCCGAGAAGTACCGGTCAAGCTGTTGCCGGAGGGCCGCAAACGCAGCCGGGTCGCGGTCGGCTCCGTCGAGCGAACTTCCAAGCTCGGCTTCGACATCGGATCGGGTCCGTTCCGGCAACGTCAGGCGCCGGATTCCGTACTCCGAAGCTACGACGCCCATCCACCCAAACGCCGTCTCAAAAATATCGAAGCTAGGCACTGGGTTCGGTGTTCGAGAAATCTGCCGGACCAGACTCAGCGGCGGCCAGCCGGAAGTACAGCGGCCGCTCGACCGATTCAGCCGTCACCGCCCTGAGCGGGGGCCGCGGCTTCACCCGAATCAATCGAAGCAGCGACCGTCGGACAAGGGCCCATCGCACCGCAGGCCACTCAGACCTGACCATGTCGTGTACGTCTTCCGGGATCTCACGGCCGCTGTACGACTCCCGGTCATATGCGTTTGCGATCATTTGCGCCCCTTCGTCAGCATCACGAGCCGACTCACCGATCCTGAGAGCGTACTCCATCGGCGTCTCGTACCCGCGCCTGCCGACACCGGCGAGCCATCCAAGACGAGACATCCCCGCATATGCGCGGCCCGTTGGAGTCATCTCCCAGAACCGCCAGCGCCATGCGACAACTGCTCCCGCGATCCCGAGCAAGGCGACGAGTCCGGCGACGAAGGGCCAGATCGGCACGGACGAATCGCTCTTCGCCGAGTCGAGAAGCTCCTCCAGGTCCGGTCCATCCCCCAGCCCCTCCGGAATCTCACCGACCTCCGCGAACGGGTTCTCGCCGGCCGCGAACGAGTCGGTGCCGCCCTGGGTGAAGACCTCTAGCGCGGGAAGCGCGCCCCGAACCTGCACCGGTTCTCCGGGCGTTGACTCAAGATCGATCCATCCGTAACCGGGGAAGTAGCCCTGCGCCCATCCGTGGCTATCGACGTCCTTGATGGTGAACCCGGCGCGAGCCGGATCGAAGGTTCCCGCCTTGAACCCGGACACCATCCGCGCCGGCACGTCCTGAGACCGAAGCATGACCGCGAGCGCGGACCCGAAATACTGGGAATAGCCCTTCGGGTTTGAATCAACGCAAGCCGATCCCTCCGGGCAAGCCTCGAGAGCGGTATCGAACAGGAAATAACTGACGCCGTCTTGTTCGGGACCTGGCCCCTCGATGTCCTGACTGTAAGAGAACCCACGGAGATACTCCACGATGGCGCTCGCCTTCTGGTACGGCGTAACCGCCCCGGCCTCGGAGACGGTATCCGCGGCGACATCGGCCACGTCCTGCGGCAGCGTGTCCGGCAGTTGGAGATATCTGTCCGTAACCCAGAGCGGGTAGTCCGTCCCGGCCGCGTTGAGCTGGGTTTCGGTCGCCTGCGAAATCAAACGCTCGACGACGATCGGCTCGCCGGACTCCGCGCTCTGGTCGAAGCGGACGGCCACCTGGTCAAATGCCGGGGCGGTCACGCGCCTCACGCTGACCCACTTCAGCGCGCCGTCCTTCTCCTCGAAATCGACGATGGCCAGGTCGGGGGGCAAAAGGTCTTCGATCACCTCCTGAACCGGGTCTATGCCAACAACATCCGGGTCTATGTAGATCTCCCTGAGTTTGTCGGCGTACGTGATGACATCCCCGGGAAGGTTTGGGTCAAGCTCCCCCGCGACCATATTCAGCCGAACCTCAAGAGGGGGCAACTGCTCAGAAATCGTTGGCCGGTCGACGTCGAGTGCGTAGTCGCCCGGAATTGCGAATCCCAGTTCCAGGCCCGAGGTGATCCGTTGCTCGACCGAGATCCGTTCAAGCAACGACCCCTCAAGGGGCAGGGTATCCGTCGGCTGCCGCGGCACCTCGGTCACCGGTCCGGCGAGCCAGCCCTGGGACGTGTACACGGAGTAGATACGCGCCGGGTGGAGCGTCTCGTAGCGCGATTCGATGAAGAAAAGCGGCTCGTCGTCGAACCGGATCGGGCCTTTAAAGGCCAGCACCTGATCGAACGCGCGTAACTCGCCCGATCCGATACCACCGACGTTCGGGAACAGCCGCAACGCCCGATCCTCAAGCCGGTCGCGCCACGGGTCTTTCAGCGCTCCCCACGCGTCGTCGAGTACGTCCGGCCGGACCGTGTACAGCGGTGCGAGTCCGGCGATCAGGACGACGATCAGGCCGGTCACGATCGGCGCGGCCATGCTGTCCAGGCCGATAGAACGTGGATACCTGATCCCCGCCGCATCCCATCGACGGCGAGTGTTGACGAGCGTCAAGTGGGCGAACAATGCGATCGCGATAGCGGCGAAAAAGTAGAAGGTGTACTCGAACTCACCGAATCTGTAGCTCAGGTTTGTGAGGATCGCAACGCCGAGGATGAAGGACGGCGCCCACGGAGATCGCCATTTGAACAGGCTCCAACCGGACGTGTACCCAACGAGCCACGCAAGGACGGTCAGCAACACGCTAAACGGCAGGGAGTCGTTGCTGATGCCATCGCTCCGCGCGATGTCTATCCAGATGTCGAGCCGGCTCAATGTGTCGCCGAACCGGGAGACGACATTCGCGCCATCGGCGGCGGACGACACCTGCCAGATAGCAAACGGTATGCCGATCAGGATTCCGACCAGGTGACGGAGGGGCCAGGGTCCGATAGGACGCGCGAAAGCGACGCCGAGCGCCGCGCCCGCGAGCACGGTCCAGATCATGACCGGAGAATCGCCCCAGTCAGCCAACTGGACTGACCAGGCGACGATCGTAGCCATCAACCCGAGTAGGAGGTAGGTGATCAGTCCTTCGAGCCCGCGCACGCCCGTCACATGGCTTGCATAGGTCAAGCCGATGCGGACCGGTCCGACGAGATCAAATCGCGGCGCCACGGGACGGGGCAGGGTTCCGATGTTCAACTACCGCCCCCGGCCGAGACCTCGGCGGTGGCCACGCCTGTGGCCGATGAGATCGCCTCGTGGAGGGAGCTGTGTGCTCGCTGGCTCGCGATCTGGGTGTCCCGTACTGGATCGGTCAGCGAGTGCGCCAACGGAAGCCCCTGCGCCACCGAGTAGGTTCTGATCCCGGCGGTGACCAACTCTACGAGCACGTCCTGGTTTGAGTCCTCGGCCGTCCCGGTCCGCTGGGCGTCGTCTAGGAACGATTCTCTGTCCATGAGCGCAACGGTGACATTGACGCCACGTCGCGCAAACCCCTCGGCCGCAATCACCCAGTCCGGCGATCGCGATGCCGTAACAATCACCAGCGCCGTGTTGGCCCCAATCGAAGGGTCCAGTTCGGCAAAGATGTCGACCAGCGACACCTCCCCCTCCGGCCTGCTTGTAGCGATGTTGCGTGTAATCATCTCCAGTTGCCCTGCGCCCCGGACAGGGGTCGCCATGAGCGGGTGACTGCCATATGAGATGTAACCGACCGGGAGCTGCATACGCAGGTACTTCTCGACGGCCGACACGACGATCGTCGCCCCGTATTCGTCCGCGGACTCGGCGTCTCGACCGGCCACCGTTGCGGCATGCTGGTCAAAGATCACCCAGACCTCTCCAGCCTCTCCATGGTCGAAAAGTTTGACCATCAACCGGGACTGCCGTGCGGTGCTCGGCCAGTGGATCCGGCTCATGCTGTCGCCCGCTACGTAGTCACGCACCGAAGATGCATGTGGGGACGCCAGATGGGTACGGCGGCGATTGCCGGCGTCACCGCTCAGGTTGAGGTGCGCCATCGCAAAGTCCGGCACGGGCACGGCGCGCGGGTAAACGAGCAGGTGCTCGGAGCCCTGGTACTCACGTGCGTTCGGGAACAGCCCGAACGGGTCGGCGGACCGGACGACCAACGGTCCCAGCGTGAACTCCCCGCGCTGCTTCATGGGAGCGCTCACCTCGAACTGTCGGTGGGCGATCATGCCGGGCATGTCGACTATCCGTCCGGTCATCACCCCGGGGATGTCGGTAATCTCCTCGATCTCTATCCACGGGTTTGGCAGGCCGCCGTTGTTGGTGATGTTGACCGTCTCAGACAGGATTTCGCCGACATGCATCGGCCTGTTGGGACGCCGAACGGAGGCGTTCAGGCGGGAAAGACCGATACGTGACCAGATGAAGGCGATCACCAGCATGATGACGAGGACGTACCCGAGCCGGAATGATAGGGAGAAGCCGGTCCCCATGCCGGACAGGAAGGTCAATATCGTGACCAGGACCAGCACTGTGGCGCGCCGATGCTCGTAAAGCCAGGTCGCGACGATCCGTGCCCGGCGTCGTCTTATGGGACGAGCGGCAGACCCGAGGATCGAAGAACCCTGTCGGGCCGTTAGCAAGACACGGCCCTATCCGCGGGCCGGACCGCCGACCTCGGCGCCCGGGACGGGAACGGAGTCGAGAACCTCTGCGACAAGCGTCTCGCCATCGACACCGCGCATCCGCGCCGTGGGCGAGATGATAAGGCGGTGCGCCATCACCGCCGGGGCGATGGCCTTCACGTCGTCCGGCGACACAAAGTCGCGTCCGCCGATCATGGCACGCGCCTGAGCCCCGCGCATGAGCGCGAGGGAAGCACGGGGGGACACGCCCAGCGAAGCGTCAGAATGATCCCTGGTGCGGTTGGTCAGGGCGACGATGTATTCCTTGATCAACTCGTGCACGTAGATGTTCCGGGCCGCATTCTGGAGCTCGACGATTTCGTGCGGATTCGCCACGGGGGTGAGTTCGTCGATCGGCTCGGTCAGCATCTGGTTGTCCAGGATGGCGATCTCTTCATTCGGCGTCGGGTAGCCAACTCGGACCCGCAGAAAGAAGCGGTCCAGTTGCGCCTCCGGCAGCGGAAACGTCCCTTCGTATTCAATGGGGTTCTGGGTAGCCATCACCATGAACGGGTCGTCGAGGCGGTGCGTCACGCCTTCCACGGTCACCTGTCGCTCAGCCATCGCCTCCAAAAGGGCGGACTGGGTCTTCGGCGTCGCGCGGTTCACTTCATCCGCCAACACGATCTGGGAGAGGATCGGCCCTGCCCTGAACTCAAATTCGGAGGTCTTCTGGTTGTAGAAAGAGACGCCGGTGATGTCACTCGGTAGCAGGTCCGGCGTGAACTGAATTCGTCGGAAATCACACCCGGCGGAACGGGCCACGCTTCTAGCCAGCATCGTCTTGCCAACTCCCGGCACGTCTTCGATCAACGCGTGGCCGCGCGAGATCAAAGCGATCACGACAAGCTCTATGACGTCGGTCTTGCCGACGATCACTTTTTCGACGTTCTGGACGATCTCTCGCGCCAGTAGTTCAGGCCGGGTTGCCGTGGCCAAATAGATCCCCCCTCGCTGGCGATTGGTACGGAGACGCGCCCCCCGTGGTTTCACCGGGGACTCAAACGAGCCGAAGATTGATCCGCTCAATGGTGGGCGGTGCAGGACTCGAACCTGCGACCCCCTGCTTGTAAGGCAAGAATCCTGTGTTCGTGGACGTGCGCCTCTGATCGATTATACGTTTGGAAGACGGTTGTTTGGTCTCCGGTAACCGCATCCGTTCGTCGGTGGTTGGTTTACGGGTTGGTTTACTTTCTTGGCCTAAAATTGAGTGGCTGCCTCGAATCAACTGGCGGCGGCGATTACACCATCCATGACGTTCGCGACTTCTCGGCCCGAGTCAGGTAGAGCGTAGCTGTACCGCTGGAGCGTGACGCTCGGATCTCGGTGGCCCAACATCGAAGATACCGTCACGACGTTCTGGCCGTTACCGAGGGCGAGACTCGCGAAGATGTCCCGCATATTGTGAAGCGTCAAGTGTGTATCGATGCCAGATCGGTTGAGGATCGCCTTCCAATTGCGACGACGAAGATTCCGACGCTCAATCGGCGTGCCGGACTCATTGACGAAGACCAAGCCGAGGTCGTTGCCCCAGTCAGGGCCGAGTTTCAACTGCTCCTCTGCCATCCGGCGACTGTGCGCCTTGAGGGAGACTACGGTCGTCGGACCAATCTCAATGTGACGACGTGAGCGACCCGTTTTCAGTTCGCCAAGATACCAGCCGTCCTTGCCGTTCTTGAGCTGATGAGTGATGTGGATGCTTCCGGACTCAAGATCGACGCGATCCCACCGAAGACCGAGCAGCTCCGAGATTCGGCAACCAGTGGAGAGACCCAGAGTGAACAGAGTCTCCAGACGGTCACCTCGCGCCGCCGTAATCACTTGCTGGACTTCCAGAGCCGATAGCTGGGGTTTCTCTTTGACCCGATGCTGAGGCAGATCGACCAGGGTGCTGACGTTCCTCTCCAAGATTCCTGCCTTGACGGCGCGGTTGAGGCACGCACAGAGGACACGATTCGCGTGCTGAACGAGTGCCGTCGAATGCCCTTCCCGCAACATATCACCGTAAAAACGCTGCACCTTGGACGAGGTCAAGGTTGACGCTTTGTGACGACCAAGGCCTGGTCCGAGATGAACGCGAACCATGTACTCGTGATGCGCGAGGGTGCTCGCCGCCCAGAGCGGTTCTGAATCCCGCAGCCACTGATCTAGAAGTTGTTGGACCGTGATGTCTTTGCTGTCTGGATCGACCCCGAGGCGGTGCATCCGTTCTGCCGCATCCATCTTCGCCACCGCGATTTCGCGGGTCTTTCCGTAAAAGGAGTATCGGCGCAGGTCGAGCATGATCCGCGCCATCCAAATCTTTCGGTCCGCAAGGTACGTGATGGTCCCTTCGTGCTGACCCCGTTTACGAGAGTTTTGCTTTGCCTTAGCCACGTCGTACTCCGTTTCTACTTGGTCGCTGCACGGGCTTTGAGATACGCAGCTAGTAATTCGCCCCAACTTCTGTCCAAACCCTCATCGGGAGACGGCCCGTCCTTCTCCGGCAACAATCGGTAGGCCGTTACCGTGTCGTCCTCTTGGCTGATTTCCAACGCGTGGAAATTGAGTCCAAGTGCCTTAGCAGTTCGCAATGCCAGTAATTGGGACCCAATCTGATATTCACCGTCCCTCACCATCAACGCTCCGATGAACGGATAGGGAAGATCGCCCGTTTCAAGGGCTACGGCATATGCGTCGCGAGCTTCTTCGGCCCACGGACGGAACGCGAGCATGGAATCCAAGTCCGACGTGACCGCTTCATCCTGACCAAGGTTCACGGCGGTCTCCTCCCGTTTGCCGTACTCCTCAATAACGAACCAGGCTGAGAACAGATCATCGATGCCCTGTAATGCTGGGCGGAGCCGTATCGCCCAGAGGGCCTCGTGGTGCCTCAGGGGTCGTTGCGACACCGTCTGTACGGCGATGCTGATTCGCAGAAGGAATTGAGCATCTTCCGCCGACATCGGTGGATTCCATCGGCCGTCACCGGCGTAATCGACGGGCGTTTGCCAGGGTTTCCAATCGACCGGCTGGAACGCGCTGCCCTGCTCATCGGCCTTTTTTTTAGCCTTGGCAACGATTTTACGAACGGTCCGTTCTTTGATGACCTCGCGACCATGCCGTTTACGGATTTCCCGATAAACGTCAGCGGCACTCGCTCCATCCGCTCGCCTACGCCCCCAGATAGTCTGTACTTCCTCGGAGAACTCATGCTCTGGACGACCAATTTGTGCCGTATTACTAATAATGCCACCGTTTGAACCGTTGTTCACGAGTAATTCTCACGTTGTTAGTGCCGTTACCATAGGTCATAATTCCGCTATGGTCAACAGCGGCGGGTCACACCCCGCGAGGAACGACATGGCACCCCTACTTTTGAAGATTTCCGACGCGCAAAGAGAACTGGGCCTTGGGAAGACGACGGTTTACGCGTTATTGCGGGAAGGCAAGCTAGACGGATTAAAAATCGGATTCGCTCGACGCATCACACGCGAAAGCTGCGAACGCTACGTACGCGAGACGCTCGCCGCACAGGCAGATGGTCCACTCGACCTTTCTACTGGCAGACGAGAAGAACGATGACACTGATCACGCGAGAACGCCTCCGTTGTGCGGACGCCGACTCGGCAGCGTAGCCGAGGCCACCGCATGACCGCCCCGGCCGTAGCCGTCGTCTCACTGGCGCTCGCGCTTGCCCACTACGACGCTGGGCTGAGTGTTGTCCCCCCGAAGGAGGACGGTTCCAAAGCACCGAGCCTTACGACCTGGACCCAGTGGCAGAACCAGCAACGCCCACGGGAAGCCGTGGCCGCTGAGTACCAGCAAAGACGCGCAGGCATTGGATGGCTCACGGGCGCAGCGTCAGGGACCGATGCCGGACCCCTTGAAGTCCTTGAGTTTGACGACCCCCCAACCTATGAGGCGTACAAGGTTCGGGCCGTTGAGTGGGGGTTAGGCGAGCTAGTCGAACGCATCGAGGCGGGGCGATGACAACCTCTGCGAAGGTTCGTTTCGCTGGCTGCTCCAGAACGGGTGACACCACG
>JAQBUX010000280.1 GCA_027623795.1 Chloroflexota bacterium | reverse complement strand
CGGTCCACTGTATCGTCCCGCACTCCCCAGGAACGGCTCCGCCGCTCTCAGTTCGTGTTTTCACTCTGGATTTGCGCTTCTGCCTCCCCAGTTGTCCGAAGTCCTTCAAAATTTCCGGAAATCACGCAGGATTTCGCCGCTGCACTCGCCAGTTGCGTCATGCACACGGGATTTCGGTTCTGCACTCCAGGATTCGGTCAGGCACACTGGATTTTGTTGCCGATCGCGAGAAAGTGAAGAATTCTGGACCGGTGCCGGGCGGGGTGAGAAAGTGTCTGGCCTAAAGATGGACTTTGGAGCGGAGGTAATCGGTGTAGCCGTTTGGGAGCGGATGCTGAAGAAGCTCGTCGAGAACGGGAAGATAGTAAGCAAGTGATCGTACTGGCGGAAGCGGTGGCCTGTCGGGTGGCCGACAGAGACGACGCGCCGTGGCCAGCAAGAGAGCGGACTCGATGGTAACGATGTCGACAGAACGAACGTGGAGTTGGATGACAAGTTTACGATCGGCCCGACGCGGCCCCGGCGGTGTGTCCGGGAGTCGAGAGTAGAGATCGAGCACCCTTCTGGAGTAGGTTTCCAGATCCAGAGTCATTTCTTTTTCTTCCGGCGTTGTTTGGCCTCCCGTTCGCTTTCATGAACCCGATAGCTTGAGCCTTCAAGGACGGTGACGTCGGCGTGATGAGTGAGCCGGTCCAGCAGGGTGGCGATACAGGTCGCGTTGGGAAAGACCTGGTTCCAGTCGGTGAAGCCGCGATTGGTGGTCAGCAGAATTGACCGGTGTTCGTAACGGCGGTTGACGACCTCGTAGAGCAGGTCGGCGGCATGATTGTCGTAGGCCAGATATCCGCATTCATCGATGCACAGGAGTTCGGGTCGGGCATAGGCCTTGAGTTTGAGTCGGAGCCGGTGAGGCGAATCGCACTGCAAATCGTCGAGCAGTTCCGATGCGGTGCGGAACAGCACCGAGTAACCGGCCAGCACGGCGGCGTGAGCGATGTTCTTGGCGATCATGGTCTTGCCCAGGCCATTAGCGCCGATCAGGATCAGGTTGCGGGCTTCGGGAATGAAGTCCAGGGTGAGGGCGCGCCCGATGGTGTCACGCTCAATGGTGGTGGGCCAGTTCCAGTCGAAGTCGGCCATGGGTTTGAAGCGGCCGATGCGGGAACACTGGAGACGACGATCCAGACTACGCTGGGCGCGGTCGTGACCTTCGATACGGGCGATCTCTTCCAGGATGATGCGGGCCGACCATTGGGATTTGGTGGCGCGGGCCAGAAAGTCATCCAGGGATTGGGCGATGGCGCGGAATCCCAACTGATGGAGTTGGGGGCCCAACTCATTGTTCGGGTTCGGGTGTGTCGAGGCGACAGAGGTCATCGTAAGTCTCCGCATGATGGGGTTGAATGTGAATGTCGGCCAGATCGGCGCGGGATGGGGCGACCGGGATACTGGCGCGGCGCTTCTGAGACCGCCAGCGTTTCTGGAGGATGAAGGCGACCGAGTCCGCGCGCGGAGTGTCCTGATCGAGCGCCTCGGCAACGGCGGCCTGGAGTTCGGATGCCCCGTAGTCGTCGAGCAGTCCCAGCAGGAGACGGCTCTGGCGCTGAACAGACTCGCCGCGCTTGAAGGCGGCATGAAGCAGGGGTTCGGTCTCGGGTACGGCGGTGGCCAGACGGCCCCCGGCGGTCGAGCCGGCGGCTTTCCGTTTGTTCTCGATCAACGCGTCCTCATGTGCCGGATCGACGATGAGTTGGTGACGGTCATAAGACCGGCGATGGACGGCCACTTCGGTCGTGCCATCGAGAAGGCGTACTGAGGTCTGGGAGGCCACCAACGTCAAGGTCTGTCCGATTCGTTTCGGCGGAATCGAGTAGTCGTTGAGATCGAAACGGATATAGATGGTTTTACCCGATCGGACCGTCTGCACCCGGTCGGTGTCGAATGGATGCACCGGTAACGACATCAGAAGCGGCTGTTCGGCCTCGAAGGCCTCGGCCACGGTTTGCTGGTCCCCACCGGGCCAGGTGCGGCGGTGGGCCACCGTATCGCGCCACGCCAAAGCCTGGCGATTGAAGTCGTCCAGGGTCGTGAATGGCCGGGCGGCAAAGAACGAATCACGTACGTAACGGATCGCGCGCTCGACACGTCCTTTTTGATTTCCTCGTGCCGGTGCGACCGGACGCGGTTGACAGTGATAGTGGGCCGATAGTTCGAGCAGGCGCGGATGAAAGCGGATCTGATTGCCGTTACGTTCCAACACCGCGCTTCGAAGATTGTCGTAGAGTACGATTCTGGGAACCCCTTCCCAGTCGGTGAACGCATCGACATGACCGCGCAAGAAGTTCTCCAATGTCTGGTCGAAGAAGAACTCCAGAAACAGGCCGCGTGAATGCGACAGGGTCAGCACGAAACAGGACAAGCGGCGGCGTGCCTGGCCGATCCGAACCTCTCCGAAGTGCGCCCAGTCCGCCTGAGCTTCCTGACCCGCAAAGCTCCGTAACCGCAGGAAGGCTTCACGGGGTTCGGGACGCAACCGCGCCACCAGGCGCCGCAACACCACGACGCTGCCGGTGTAGCCGCGATCCTGGAGCATCTGATGAATCCGTGTCGCCCGCAACCGCGGATACTGATCCAGCGTCGCTCGGATGAAGTCCATGTAGGGATCGACCTGGGTGGGGCGCATCATCTTCGCCCGACTGAAGCGATCCGTTTCCACCGCATCACGAACCGTGTCGTGATGCAGGCCCAGCTCCGAGGCGATCGTACCGATCGTCCAGTGCTCGCCAAAGAACAGGTGACGAATTCGGGTGACAGTTTCGGGAGAAATCATGCCCTACCCCCTGTCGGGGAAGGCATCGATAAAGCCCCCGGTCCGTCCACAGAAGATGCACACGAGTCGGATGGCCTCTTTGAGCCTTTCGAACCGGGGCTGATCATGGGATACCTCCGCCAATGACGTTCTCATTCCCGTTTCCGGCAATGGTGTCCCGATGCTGCCGGATCGACAGCGACCGGCGGAAGTGTGATCTGTCACGCGACCCTGGCGGCGACGTTTTCGGTAGGCCCGTTGACGCTGGCAATGGTCGGCCCGGACTTCCGGATCCTGCTCATAGCGGCGGTTGGCGCGACGACGCTGTTGGCGCCGCATCCGATGCCGGCACCCATCCCCGCAGTAGACCTGGCCCCGATAACAGGATCGGCAGATGAAAAACATCACGCCACAATCCGAGCCACGGCAAAACAACTGTCGCAACACGACTTCTCTGGCCATCACACCCCCCACGCGGGAGTGGACAACGGCCAACTGTCGTGGCACTCTGACCATGTGTATTGATGTGGCCGTGCTCTATGACTGGGGCCGCCATAAACAAAACCCCGATCGCTCTAACGATCGGGGTTTTCCCTTTCTCCGCGTCGCTCTACCTTATCAAAGCCTCCGCTTCGCTTCGGCCATGATGATGAGCCCTACCGGCTCACGTCCAAATTCCTTCACTTTTCAGTGATCGCTTACAGATGTTAACGATCACTGAAAAGTGAAGAAATCTGGACCAGCGCCGGGATTTGTAGTGGTCATCGTCATCGCCCGAGGCTTGGCGAGGGCCGGTTTAGGCCGTATCCACGGGCCTCGGAAGACGCTGAAAAGATTTTACATTCGCATTGTGCCAGTTCGAGAATCCGCGTCCTGTACGTCGAAGAATCAGCGATTT
>JAQBUX010000279.1 GCA_027623795.1 Chloroflexota bacterium | reverse complement strand
TACGCGCCGACGCCGCCGGCCGCCATGATTCCGATCTTCAAAAGCTGGTCCTTGTCCCTGGTTCAAGATAAAAGGCGACAGGCGCCCCGTCATTCACGACTCTGTAGGGGCGACGCTCGCTCCGCCCGCCCTCTTCGCCGATTCGGATGTAGCCGGCAGAGGCATGCTTCGAGAGCCTCAGCATGGGTTGAGCGGCGCCCCGTCATTCACGACTCTGTAGGGGCGGGGCTTGCTCCGCCCGCCCTCTTCTTCCCCGATTCGGATGTAGCCGGCAGAGGCATGCTTCGAGAGCCTCAGCATGGGGTGAACGGTCGATGTGCCGGTCTGAGCCCCCGCTGTCCCCAACACTGTAGTCGCGAATTTCTACCCGTACTACGTTCCGCCTGTCCCCGAAAAAGCCGTCATCCCACGCGGAACGAAGGATCTCACGGCCTGTAGTGAACGAGATTCTTCTTCTCCGGAATGATCATGGTGACGTCGCCGACCGCAACCGTCGCCGTGGCCTGGGCGACGCTCCCGGTATGCTTCAAAAACCTCAACTCGGCGGCTGCAACGATCTACCCGTGCGCACCGAGTTTGCGTTCCACGGCCTCCTGCGCCACCGGGCTGATGACCTGCGCGATGTTGACGTTCAGAAGCGCCGGCTTCTCCTGGGCGAATGCACGGCCCAGAGCGCCGTCCAGATCCGACGCGTGCTCCACGTTCTCGGCGTAGGCGCCGAGGCCCGCGGCCACGGCATCCCAGCGCGTCGGCAGGAGATCGGTCCAGACCGGGCGGCCGTACAGGCCCTTCTGGATCTGCCAGTCGATACCCCAGATGCTGTTGTTCCCGAGGACGGTTATTACCGGCAAGTTGTGCCGGACCATCGTGTCCAACTCCATGCCGTGGAACCCGAATGAGCCGTCGCCGGTCACGCACACGACCCGATGGTTCGGCAGCGCCACCTGCAGTCCCAGGGCGTAAGGGAGGTTGATTCCGATCATGCCAAAGCTGCTCACGTAAAGCCATCGGTCCGGTTTTCGCGATGCCACGGACGCCCTGAAGAAATGGGCGAAATCGCCGCCGTCGAACACCATCGGGGTATCAGGGTTGATATGCCTTTGCAACGTCTCGGAAACGAACATCGGGTGGGCGGGGTCGGCCTCGACGGCAAGCTCTGACAGCTCTGCCTGATGCTTCTCACGCTCGTCCTGAAGTGACCTGTTCCAGGCGCTGAAGGATGGCCACGACACCTTCGCCGCCGCATCCGCGAGTTGCGAAACTACAGGGCCAACGTCCCCGAGAATTGCCACATCGACGCTACGGGAGCGGCCGATGTTGTCGGGAGACGCGTCCACCATGATTCTGCGGACATCTGGAGCGAAAGGCGGGCTGCCTCCGAATCCCCACGTGTAGTCAAGCTGCTGGCCAAGCAGTAGAACGGCGTCCGCCTCTTTGACCCTGGCGACCGCCCGGTTCAATGGCAGGTAGCCAAACCCGATCGAAAGCTCGTGGTCGTCGGAGACCAGGCCGCGTGCGGTGTCCACGGTCGTGATCGGGATGCCCATCGTCTCGACCAGCCTCTGAAGCTCCTCCGGCAGGGCCGTGGCTCCCGCGCCCGTGCCGGCGATGATCATCGGCCGTTCGGAATTTTTGAGGATCTCGATCGCCGCATTTATCTGGCCTTGGTCCCCCGAGACGGTCAACGGAACGCTGTTCGCTCCGATCCGGTATCGGTCAAGGACATCGTCGTCGACCAGGGCGCTCTGGAGGTCCTGTGGGATGGTCAGATGGACAGGCCCCCGCTTGCCAGACATTGCGGTGCGGACCGCCAGGTTGATGTACTCAGGGATGCGATCCGCACTCGGAATCTGCCAGGCCCCTTTGGTAACGGGCGCGGCGATGCCGACCTGGTCGAACTCCTGCATCGCTCCTCGACCTAGGTTGAACGAGTCGGACGAGCCAGCGATGTTGATCACTGGCGCCTGGGAGTGCATCGCGTTCGCAAGGCCGGGCAGCGCGTTGGCGTGGCCCGGTGTCGTCGAGAGCACTACGCCGGGACGGCGCAGTGTGCGTGCGTAGGCGTCCGCAGCGTGGGAGGCCGCGCCCTCGTGTCGCGTATCGATCATCCGGAACGGTTCATCCACCATCACGTCAAGCAGGTGCAGGAAATGGTCACCGGCGATCCCAAACACGGTGTCGATGCCGTGAGCCTGCAGGGATTTGACTACCAGGTGGCTGCCTGTGACTTTGGCCATTTCTCGTTCCTGATTGGTGGTTATGTTTGGTGTTATTCGGGGCGTTACGGGGACATACGTCGCTGCGAACAAGCCCACTCCCAAGGCGGCTGCGAGAGTACCACAGCAGACTCCACATTCCGTGGATCAAGATACTTTCTGGAGGGCGCGTTCACGGCTCCGACTCCCCGCCTCGTCCCTGTCATGATGCGCCGGGAGTGACAGGCGGTCCTTTCTGGTGGCGGAACCGGCAAATACACTGCCAGACATGTTCGCCAATCTGACCACCGTGCACACCGAGCGGCCCCAATGACGATTGCATCACGCACAATCGCTCCCACTCTCGCCACCGGTCCCTCCACCGCTCCGCTGATCCGCGACTTCCCCGTCGGCGAGCGGCCGCGCGAGAGGTTGCGCAACTATGGCGCCGGGCATCTCAGTAACGCGGAGTTGCTCGCCATCCTGTTGCGTACAGGAACGCAGGGAGAAAACGTTCTGGCGATGGCCTCCCGCATCCTTGCGCGGTTCGAGGGTCTCGCCACTCTCTCACGTACAAGCTTCGACGAGCTGTGCGCCGAGAAGGGGCTGTCAGAGGCGAAGTCATGCCAGTTACTTGCCGCGCTGGAGCTCGGACGACGGGTATCGTCGCTCTCCCCGGAGGACCGGGTCGTCATCTCTTCGCCAAAGGACATCGCAAACCTGTTCATGGCCGAGATGTCGATGCTGGAACGCGAGGAGTTGCGCGTGCTCTTACTGAACACCAAGAACCAGGTGATCGGAGTCGAACGACTCTACCAGGGCAGCGTCAACTCAGCTCTCGTGCGTCCGGCAGAGGTGTTCACCGCCGCCGTGCGCCGCACCTGTCCGGCGATCGCGGTGGTCCACAATCACCCTTCCGGCGACCCAACGCCGAGCCCGGAGGATGTGTCGATGACGGCGCGCCTCATCCAGGCGGGCGAGATACTGGACATCGAGGTGCTCGACCACGTCGTGATCGGCGCGCAGCGTTACGTAAGTTTGAAAGAGCGCAAGCTAGGGTTCGAGTAGAAGATCCGCCACCGGCAGCCCGGACGTTCTAGCCCGCGTTTTCATCGGGCTGGAACATGCCGATCGTGTTGCCCTCGGTGTCGAGGATCACGGACCTCCAGCCGACCGTCGGGATCGCCGCCTTGCTCTCCAACACGATCGCTCCGAGTGTCTCGGCTTTCGCGGTGTAGTCGTCGATCGACTCGACCAGGACGAAGTTGACGACGTGTTGCCCGGGGGACTCTCGTTTGGCGATGCCGCCGGTCAGCCCGTCCTCGGCGAATTGGCCCGGGACCGGGCAGAGCAGGACATACCCCGGATAGGTGTCGCGGTCGATCTCCCATTCGAAAAGTTCGTGGTAGAACTTCGCGAGCCTATCAACATCGTCCGCCGCAAAATCGATGTGTGTTGGACTTCAGCATAGTGGGACGGTTTCGGTAATAGAGAGATCAGGCTGTTGCGAGCTGCTCCCTG
>JAQBUX010000278.1 GCA_027623795.1 Chloroflexota bacterium | reverse complement strand
GAGCTTCGCATCCGCCCCCGGTCAGACCTATACGTTCTCGGTCTTTCAAGACTCGTTCATCGCCGACATCGGCGTGTCGTCTACGGCCGTCTCGACGTTGTACCTTTTCGGCTCCCTGACCGCGGCCGGGGCGATCATCTTCATCGGCCGCGGCCTGGACCGTTTCGGACCCCGGATCATGCTGGTCGCGGTGTCTATCAGCCTCGGGACCGGCGCTATGTGGCTGTCCCGGGTTGATTCCGCGTGGGAGCTTTACGTGGGGTTCGCCGTCATGCGGACCTTCGGCCAGGGCGCACTTCAGCTAATCCCGGCGACCGTCGTGTCGATCTGGTTTGTGCGGAAGCGGGCGATAGCCTTGGCTCTCATGGCACTGGGCGGATCGCTGGCTGGCGGCGTGTTTCCTATCTACGGCGACACGCTTATCGGGGAGTTCGGCTGGCGGACCGCATGGGTGGTGATCGGCATCACGACCTGGGGCCTGCTCATCCTCCCGGCGATCGTATTCATGCGCAGGTCGCCGGAATCGGTCGGGCTGTTACCTGACGGCGACAATCCCGGCGAGGACAGGGCCACCGATGGGCGACAATCGAGCGCGGCGGAGTCCGAGCGGTCATGGACCGTCAGCGAGGCGATTCGCACCCGCGCATTGTGGCTACTGATCTTTGCCGGGACCGCTCAGTCGCTGGTTGCGACCGGGGTGATGTTTCACCAGGTCTCGATCATGACGTCGAAGGGGTTGACCGCATCGACCGCGGCGGGTGTTTTCGCGGTCACGGCCCCGGCGATGATCGCCGGGCAGTTTTTATCCGGGTTTCTCGCCGGTCACGTCAGGGTTCGTTACCTGCTCGCCGCCGGGCAGGGCATGATTGTGGTCGCAATGCTGCTGCTCCTGGGCGTCAGCGAGTTGTGGCAGGCGTACACGTACGGCGCGGTTCTCGGGCTCACCGTCGGGTTCCTTATGAACACAAACCAGGTTGTGTGGCCGGTCTACTTCGGACGTCACAACCTTGGGAGCATCCGCGGCGTTACCAACTTCGGCATGATGACCGCGGCGGCGCTGGGCCCGTTGCCCCTCGCCCTGTCTCTGGACATCACGGGCTCCTACACGACCGGCCTGGTCATCTACATGGTCGTGCCACCACTGTGCGGCGTGTCCGCGCTGATGGCGGGAGAACCGCTCGGCGTTATCGGCGGGAGGGCCGAGGCGAGTCAGCTCGAAAGGTCGATTTGAGTAGGTCCTTCGTTTGAAACCGCTCCATTGCCGAGACATCGCTCACCCAGACCTCACGACTCCTTGCCGTTTATATCGTGCTGTTTGTGCTGCTCCTTTGACCGCCGGGACTCCGTGTGCTGCGTCGTGCGGTCGGGCTCAGGGTCAAATTGTTCGGTGTGCTCGATGACGGCGCGGGACAACCAGTCGAACTCGTCGGTGACCCGTCGCAACTCCCCTCACCTTTTGGGTCGGGAGGACACCTTTTAGCGCCGGGTAGGTGGTCTCCGAGAGCGCGCCGGGCGGTCGGGTACGGCGTGTACGGCTCGAGGTTACCCGCTCCACGACAACAACATCTCGGGGCGCTCACAACTTGTTGTCATCTCGACCCGACTGCCTGACACCGAACTGCGCTCGAATGCGTGCATGACCTCGAGCACGTGCGAAGCTAGCGCGCCACTGGCGCTGTGCGGGCGATTGTTGGCGATGCCGTCAGCCATATCCGCGACGCCCAACCCGCGGGAGTTCTCGGAGAAGGGCTTCGTGACGGCGACCTCCTCCCACTCCGCCGATTTTGGCGTCCAGACACGGACGGGACCGCCAAAGGTGTTGGGATCGGGCACCGACAACGAGCCCTCGGTCCCGTAGATCTCGACCCGCGGCAGGTTGGCCGCCCACACGTCGAACGTGGTCACCACAGTGGCTATCGCTCCGTTGGCGAAGTTGACGGTTCCCGCCGCGTGTGTCGCCACCTCGACATCGATCTTCGTGCCGTCGAGAGGCTGGCTTGTGATGGTCCGCTCCGGAAACGTGATGCGCGTTGAGCCGGAAACTGACTTTACCGGACCCATCAGATTGACCAGCGCTGTGAGGTAGTAAGGGCCCATATCCAGCATCGGCCCCCCGCCCTTCTTGTAATAAAAGGTGGGGTCCGGGTGCCAGGCCTCGTGTCCGTGATTCGTCATGAACGCCGTTGCTGCGATCGGCTCACCGATGACGCCCTCATCGATCAGTTGCCTGCAGGTCTGGATACCGGCGCCCAGGAATGTGTCCGGCGCGCAGCCGACCCGAAGCCCTGCCCTGTCCGCGAGAGACAGCAACTCGACCGACTGTTCAAAGGACACGCAAAGTGGCTTTTCTCCATACACGTGTTTGCCCGAGGCGATGCCGGCCTTCATGACCTCGTGGTGATAGCCCGGCTGAGTCAGGTTGACCACTATGTCGATGGAGGGGTCGGCAAGAAGCTCATCGGTGGTCATTGCGCGGATGGCGGGGTACTGGGTCTGCACCGCCGCGGATCGCTCCGGGTCAAGATCCGCACACGCGACGACCTCGAGCGGGCCAAACGTAGTCATGTTCTGGAAGTAGATCTGGCTGATCGTTCCGCAACCGACCACACCGACCCGTGTCGCGCTCATCGTGCCGCCCACAGCATTCCTCGCTTCATGATCTCTCTAGCTTCCGGGATGTCGAAGTCCGGCGCCTGGTGACCGACAGAGCCGTAGAAAATCCGCCCGTCGCCCCACATCCGTTTCCAGTAAACGGGCATCACTACGTCTTTGATCCAATAGGCGCCGGCGTGCTCGCCGCTGAACGTGGTTGTCGCAAGAACCTCGTTCGAGGGATCGACGTGCATGTAGTACTGCTCGGAGTTGATCTTGAAATCCCGCAGCCCCTGCGTAATCGGGTCGTCGTGGTCCGTGATGTTGACCTCGTAGTCGATGATCCCGCCGGGGTGCGCGACCCACTGTCCACCGACCATGAACTGGTAGGGAGGGCTGTGCCGAAAAGAGTCCGCCATGCAGCCGTGCCAGCCGGCCATGCCGGCCCCCGAGTGGATCGCCGATTGGAGGTTGTCCAACTGTTCGTTTGTGATCTGGTCCTGCGTCCAGATGGGGACGATCAGGTCCTGGGCTTCGAGTAGAGAGCGGTCGAGGTAGGCGTCGAGCGAATGTTCTCGCCGTACCTCAAAGCCGGACGCCTCTAGTAGCGGTGTGAAAACGTCGGCGCTGGCCTCAGGGGTGTGGCCTTCCCATCCGCCGACAACCATCAGTGCGTGTTTCAAGTCCGTTCCTTACTTCTGGGGCATGACTTTTAACTACGTTCTCTTATCGGGTCGTCCAGCTTCAGATCACCTACCTGGAGCCATTTCAGGGGACCGGTCGAACTACCGGTGGAAACCCTGCCAGTCGTGGGCGGCACCCCCTGGACCGTGGAACCGTACCCGATCTGGACTGTCACGGCGATATCTGACGCCTACTGGCTCTTGCGCTGGTGGAGCTGGTGGGTCGGAATCGAGAACATTCGAGATCGCAATCGACCTGAGGCGAGGCATAGATTTCGTGGAGCCTCGGCGACGGCTGTAGGCTGGGTCCCGGCGAAAGCGCGAACGAAAAGACCGCTCTCTCTCAGGACGACATGGCACTTGAATCCGATGCAGCCAGGTCCCGTCTCAGCAGAGGTTGCCACACTCGGGCGGCACTAGCAGGGTGCTGAAAAACTCGCGATCTGGGCTGGGGTTGAGTAAGCTGCGATCAGTTCGGCA
>JAQBUX010000277.1 GCA_027623795.1 Chloroflexota bacterium | reverse complement strand
GGTATGGTCCGGACGGAAATTACGCGAGCGCGCTCGAACTACCCGCCGGTTGGCTGCTGACGCAGGGTCTTGCGCTGGAACAATTGCCGGATGACTTGCGCCTGGTCGAGTTCGGCCCGGTCAATCCGTGAGCCAATGCGGCCGTAAATAATTCACGGCGAAAGCTGCTCCGCTAACCATCTCTCGGTGTACCGATGATCATCGTGACCGCGACCCGTGTTCACATATAACTCCGCCGTCCCACCGAGCGCTCCGACAAGCGGCGACGCCACATCGCGGTCCGACGGTCCACAGGCCACAAGGGTGTTCCCCGAATACCGCTGCGCAAGTCCGAACGGATCGAAGTAGGCCAGCGTCCTGGACACCGCTTCGGCGGCGTCCGGGTTGGCGCGGACGAAATCGTTCAGCTCCTCCAACGGATAGTCGTCCGGCCACGTATTTCGGCCAGCGGCGCCCCTGAGGATCAGCGGCCCGGACAACAGCACCGCTTTCACCAGATCCGGCCTCATCGACGCGGCGATCAATCCGGCCTCACTCCCGGCGACGGCCAGTCGGTCGATGTCGACTTCGGGGCGGCTCGCCAGCCAATCGAGTCCCGTCAAAACATCTGAGATGATGTCCCGATACCTGTACGAACGCTCGTCCCCTATGCCATCCGACAGCAAGCCGGGGTACGCCGCCGCGTACTCCTCGTCCGCCAACCGCTGGCCCCGATGAACAATCGTCAGCACCACGTAACGTTGTCTGCGCTCGTAAGGGGATATGTGCACGACGCTTGCGTAGCCGGGCGCTTCAAGAAGCGCAGGGTGAGGGCCATCAGCGTTTGGAACGGAGAGGTATCCGAAAACCCGACCCTCTCCTACCGATGGGAGCCGGACCGCGTAGGTGGTAGATGCTTCGGTCGACCGCATGGGCAGCGGATCTATCACCGCATCCGCCTGTGCAAGTCTCCTAACCTCACCATCGACACCGTCCCAGAACGCGTCGTACTGCGCTTCGGATGGCCCCTCATGCGCGACATGTGCGGCACGCGTTTTGCCCGAGGTGGGCACCGGTTTTAGTGTGGTCTGTAGGAAGTCCCTGACTATTTCGTCGTGACCGATCTGTGACCCGGCATCGTGGCCGCATCGGTCGTACGGGTACAGCTTCTTGTCCGTGCTGCCGATCTCCCCGAAGACCGCGAATCCGGTGTCCGGTGGGCAAACGTCGTCCTGCAAACCGATGTTAACGATCATGGGGGCGCGTATGGCCGGAGCGAAATTGTGAATGTCATAGTAGTCCAGAACGGCCCGAATCTCTGGCTCCTGTTCCGGATACATCCTCAAGTGCTCGTTGATCTCCTCATATGGATAGGAGTGGGTGAGCGAAGCGGCGTCCATGTACGAGCAAAGGTAAGGCGCACCCGCCGCGGCTACGGCCACAGCGTCGACACGCAACGCCGAGAGGAGCAGCGTCAATGCGCCACCCTGGCTCGAGCCCGTTACGCCCACGCGTGTCGGATCGACCTCGGGGAGCGCCGCAAGGATGTCGAAAGCGCGCACGGCGTCCATGTAGAACCCGCGATAACCGTAGTTGTCGAGATCGGTGATGTTGTGGGTCAGAAGTCCCGGATAGCCCGGATTGAACTCTGAGTTCGAGCGCAACTTCCCGCGCGGGGCGACGCTGAAGGCCGCGTACCCGAGCCGTGCCCAGACCTTCGGGATCTTCGGTTCGCTGACGTAGCCGGGCGCGATCAATAGCCCGGGCAACAAGTCGGTCCTGCCCGCCGGTCTCGCATACCAACCGGCAATTCGCAGACCGCCGTAGCTGTCGTACCGGACGTCAAATACATCCACACCATCGTCAGATCGGAAATCGTCCCTCGTCAGAGTGAGCCCGGGAGGAACATCAGCAAGGGCGTTTAGCGTCCCCCTCCAGAACTCGTCAAAGTCCGGCGGTCGCTTCACGCTGCTGGCAAACCCACCGGTGTCGCGTCTCGGCATCTGTTCTCCTCACTCAAGCGGCCAACGGCTCGGGTCCTACTGGAGACCGCTATTATGAGTGCTCCAACTGCGCCGGATGCGCGGTCGAATTTTCAGGTGGCGCAGGTCGACCTCTGGCGTCGATCGATTCGTCCCCGGGATGCGCCGCCAGTTGACCTGGAGCCTCACTTGCCCGATCGACGAGTTTTACTGATCGTTCTCGATGGTCTCGGATACAACCGGGACAGGCTCTCCTTATTGAAATCCGAGGCGTGGAGAATCCTGCCGTCCGGCCTGTCCGACCTGCTTCTCACGCAGGCCGAGTCCGTACTGGCACGCCACCCGGGTGGTGGCGATCGTGAGCCGTCCGACCTGGCCGCCGATGCGTTGCTGCCGGTGGCCGCCGAAACCTTGCCGGAAAATGTCGGATTCGACGACGCGATCGTAAGACTCAAAACGCTTGAGGCGTTGACCGCGGCGTCCGCCGGGACAGACGTCCTGGAACGCGTCGCAGAGGTCGTGAGGGCACAGGCGAAGCGGATGCGGTACGTCCCGGTTGCCGCCCACGCACGGCACCTCGCCGACATCAGAAACACGAATCTGACTATTCCGACCAACGCCGCCGGGCGATGGGCCGGCTTCGAAGACGTCAAACCGCAGGTACAGGGCAACTCGGACACGGGCCACCAGCAGATCGCCAACTTACGACTGGCGCCGCAACTCCCGCTTGAGATCACAAAATCGATCGACGACGGCAGCTTCTACAGAAATCCGGAGCTGGCCGGGACGGTTTCGCGGGCGGTCGCTGACGGGAGGCCCTTGAACTTCAGTTTCCTGCTGTCAGGGATGACCGGCTCGGATGGCCGCGTTCACTCAGCGTGGAACCACCTGGAAGCATTTTTGCGGCTCGTGTTCGAGGTCCACGACGCGGATCCGAGGCTCGTGCGAATGCAGGCGATCCTCGACGGACGCGACTCTCCAGACACTTCCTCCATGGACCCCATAGGGAGTGATGACGGGGTGGCCGGGGCGTACGTCGAACACCTGGAAGAGCTTCTTGGCCGTTACGGCGCTGAGCGTTCGTTGGCCTGGGTGATCGGGCGCAATCAGGCGATGGATCGCGACTATCGCGAGGCGAACGTACGGGAGGACTACCTGTCGATGATCGGCGGCCAGACCCGCACCGTAAGGGGTTTCGGCGGGCTCAAGCGTGCGTTGAGACGTCTCCATCGTGACGGCGTGGGCGATGGCGACGTGCCCGCGATTGGCGTCCTCAATGGGGAGTCTCATCCGGCCAGGATCGGTCCCGGTGATGGGTTCATTGACCTCAATTTTCGAGCCGACCGCCAGCGCGCCAAGATTGCGGCGTTTGCCGGGGCCAGGAGTTTCCTCGACCGGGAGTCCAAATCTCGAGGGCGCACCTGGAACTTCAACTGGTTGCGCACGGACCTCGGGCTCGACATTTGTGGCATTGCTGACTACCACCCGGAACTGGGCGCCCGGTACGGAGTGAAAGCGGCGTTTCCTAATCGACCGAACCGCGACAACCTGCTTGCCCTGTTTCCGACCTTCGCGCCGAACAATCAGTACCTGCTAGTCGGGGAGTCGGTCAAAGAGCTGCACATGGGGTACTTCCTCCGGGGACGCCGGGAGAGTCCGCCATCTGCAAATTGTGAAGTCCGAAACATCGTTGCGTCCTTTGGAGAGCAGGAAGGCATCGTCAATGATTCCGATGTCTACAAGATCCCGGCCATGCGAAGCGTCGAGATCGCCGACACCCTGATTGAGGCGATGGCGGTC
>JAQBUX010000276.1 GCA_027623795.1 Chloroflexota bacterium | reverse complement strand
CGGATGTGGACTTGGGTTAACGGATTTCTCCGTTGTCATCCCGACCGAAGTGGAGGGATCTTCACCCTCGCTCAAGCCCCATCCCTTCGGGAGCAAGACAGACTTCCTTCTCCCAGCGGGAGAAGGTGCAGGATGAGGGGAAAGGCTCTCCCGCTTACACATTCAGGTTCGGGTCAACGATCATCTCAACCGCCCGACCTACCAGACGCGGTGCTGATTCGGCGTAAAGCTTGCCTCGAAGAAATCTGCGGCGTACTCGCCCGGCGCGATCACCTCATCCATCGCAGCGAAGTCTTCCGGACCGAGCTCGACGCCGACAGCGCCGAGGTTGTCCTCGAACTGCTCCAACGTGCGCGGCCCGACTATCGGCGCGGTTACGCCCGGCTGGGCCATCACCCACGCGAGGGCATACTGGGCGATGGTGCATCCGCGCGCCTCGGCGAGCGGGGCGATGCGCTCCACGATCTCGGCGACATCTTCGGAGAAGCGCTTCTGCTTTTCGGGATCGGTCTCGTCGCCGAAGCGCGTGCCGGCGGGCAGCGGGACGCCGCGGCGGTACTTGCCGGTAAGCCCGCCGCCGCCGAGCGGCGACCAGGGAATGAACGCCAAAGAGAATGTGCGGGCCATCGGGATCTGCTCGCGCTCTGCCCGACGGTCGGCCAGACTAAACGGCGATTGCTCGGACACGAATCGGTTCAGGCCAAGCTCTTTGGACGCCCATAGCCCTTCAACGACCTGCCATGCCCCGAAGTTCGATGTGCCGAAGTAACGCACCTTGCCGTCGCGCACGAGGTCGTCGAAAGCCCGGAGCGTCTCGTCGATCGCGATGTGCGGGTCAGGCCGGTGCAGCTGGTACAGGTCAATGCGGTCGGTCTTGAGCCGTCTCAGGCTGGCCTCGCACTGCTGCACGATATGGAGGCGAGAGTTGCCCAGCCCGTTTGGGTCGCCCGACATACGCTGGTGGACCTTCGTCGCAAGGAATACGCGGTCGCGTTTTCCTTCCCTGCTCAGGGCCTCGCCGGTGAACTCCTCGCTCCGTCCGGCCCCGTAGACGTTTGCCGTGTCCAGGAAGTTGATCCCTGCGTCGAGCGCACAATCGACGATGCGTTTCGTGTCGTCAAGCTCGGTCTTCTGCCCGAACATCATGCAGCCAAGTACGAGCGGGCTGACGTTAACGCCGGTACGACCAAAGAGCTTGTAGTCCATTTGTGCGGGTGCTCCGGGCTGCCTTGCGTAAGTCGCGGTCGTGTTTATAACTTTTTATTATTTCGGACAACTAAAAACTGCATTGGGCCCGAATCTGGCCGCCCGATTCATACTAGCGACCCGGAGGTTGCTCAGGCTGTTGGATACCAGCGTTCGGGGGATCTCTTCGGAAATGCCTCGCAGTCGCGCACCGTAGGAACGCCCAGATGGCGGTCCAGGTGGTTCTTTTCGGCGCTCGTTGGTGACCCGCACCCATTGTCCACATGGCTCGCCTGATTTCGCCGTGCGTCACGAGACGCGAAAAGGGCCCGCCAAACGGACCCTTCAAGACGATTTTTTTTTAGATCTCTATTTGTGATCGTCCTCTTCGGTCGCCAGAACGGCGGCCCATGAGGCTAACGTCACCAGGTTGCCAGACGCGCGCTGGTAAATCCGTGGAGCACTTCGCCCACATCGGAAGCGACGTCAGCGGGGTCAAGCCCGTGAACCTTTGCCAACTCCAATCCAATCTCGGCAACTGAGCGGTTCCCGTCCGTCAGCCACCAAACGATTGCAGCCGTGCCGTTCAGGATGTGGGTCTCATCGGTTCTCGGGTTGTAGATGACGAGATCGTCATCCAGCTCGCGCTCGACGAGGTATCTGAGTGGAACAAGGACCACGTCCGGCTTGAGACGCGCCACCGGTTTCAACGTGCGAATGGTCAAAGTGCTGGTCCGACTTTACTTCGGAAGTAGCGTCGCGGATTGGAGTTTGACGCTGATGAATTGGTCACCAACGAGTAGCGGTTGCGAACAGGAAGTATGGAACTCAAACTCCTGCACGACCGGACCCGTTTTGACACCAAATATGTCGGTATTCCATATCGTCACGACGGTCGACGAGGCTAGTTTGGCGCCTCCGCTATCGATCGTGAACGATTCGAACTTGTTCTTATAACCCGAGAATCCCGTGGATTCTATGAATACCTTGTTAGTGAAAACCGGACTTGGATCTGTGCCGTTCAGGACGTTTACTTTGCCGAGATCTTGAGAATGACCAAGGTCTTCGCTGATGCTAGACCCCATGAACTTCATCGTCAGGGTGTCCGGTTTCATGCCCGTTTCGCACACGATGTCTGCGCATCGGTCTTTTGTGACCCCGTTTTCGCCTATGAAATCAATGAGTTGGACACTGACGTAGCGGTCCCCGATGTTGATTGGCACCGAGCACGACGTGTGAAAGCAGACGGTCTGAAGCTCGTTGCCGGCCGCAACATTCTGGTCGGGATCACTAGCGGGCCCCGGTGTGAAGTAGGAGACATACGTATCGGAGGACAGGTTGCTCTTCGGGTCGAGATCGCCGTTATTCTTGACTCCGGCCGCCGATTCGATGTCGAACGTGCTCCCTACATTCTTGAGGCCCTGGAACCAGATTATCGCGCGACTATCGAATGAGTTCGATTTGCTGGACGCTCTGACCCAGACGGTAGCGGGCAAGACAAGATTCGAATTGCCGGCTTTGACCTGAACTTTCCCCTCTTGATCGTTGCCCTCGGCAGCCGGAGCACTGGCCCCGAGTAGCTTCATCGTGAGAACGCTGGGCTTGCCGATCTTCAGACACAGTTGGCAGGGCACCCCGCCTCCCGTCACTTGTGCGAACGCACGCTGAACCCCAACGGTGGTGAACGACGGCGCCACGTATGTAGCTGCCAGAGCGGCTCCGGCGGCGGCGGAGAGCTTTAGCATCTGTCGTCTTGTGGTCGTCATACGAAGAATAGGCGCGGGTTGCTCCGGGGCGGTCTCAGGCATATTGCTCCTCTTATCTGGCAGTGGCCGCGAGTCGTAACCCCCTGAATCTTGATCTGTGGATGTGAAAAGTCCATGAATAAGTTGTTAATAAGGCCGATCTCAAATGCAAGAAGGGTCAAGTTTTAGTAAAACGAGGGTTGGCTGACTTTTGCATAAGTGTGGGAGGCCGTATGTCCGTTCTAGGGGCGGTCCCTGAGGAGGAAACTATCATCGAGATTGGTGCTCTATTTCCTAAAACGACTCTGACCGCGCCGGCAACTGCCCGGGACTTGTCGGAGACGCGGGTGTTCGTTTCAACGTAGTGTGCGCGTCTCAATGCCGAGTACCTGGTGTTAGACATGTCGGGCGCCGATAACATCGTTGCGTACGTGGAGCCCGTGAAAATGGACAAACTGGACATGCCGAGCCGTGTTAACTTCCCGGTCGGCCGGAACGCCACCACCGACCTGGTTGAGATAGTCGTCCACGGCTGAGACCTCGTGAATGCCACCGATCAAGGGTGGTAGGTCGGCGATGAATTCGGCGACAACGTCGTCGGTGTCAGTTACAGGACCGCCGCCTCAACGGACAGGATGGGCCGCAGGGCGGGGGACACTGTTTTGTCCAGGTCTCGCCCTCGTCTGGCGAGCGGAATCGCTGGTCAGGATGAAGCCGCCTTTGTTGGTTCCGACGAACAGGGCGATCTTGCCGGCCATTGCGCGTCTCCCGTGGTCTTTTTGAGCGCACAGGGCCTGTTTGGGCGGGAATGACACCGGGCGCCGTGCCTGGCGG
>JAQBUX010000275.1 GCA_027623795.1 Chloroflexota bacterium | reverse complement strand
TGCAGATACAGCAGTCGATAGATGGACGCCTCGCCCAACCGGTCCTCACAGAACCGGGTGGCGGTGAAGAGACTCTCTTGCGATGGTGACTTACCCAAACTCATGCGGGGATGAGATCATGGACATCCGTCCAGGTCGATCTTGCAGCCCCAAAAAACAAAAAAAACCAGTCACCTAGATGACCCGGGCGGGAATATCGACGCGGTTGTTGACCGAGGCCGCCGAGGAGATCATTGTGGCGCGATCTCACGCATATGAGAGAGGTCAAGCATATGTCCCGGGCGAACGCGATCGAGGTTTCGGATAAGCAGCGACAAATTCTCGAACGATGGATCAGCAACCAGGCGGGGACATCCTACCGACTGGTCGAGCGCGCGCGGATCATCCTGATGTCCGCGGATGGGACGAGCAATGCAGAGCAGGCTCGCCGTCTGGGTGTGGACCGACAGCGAATTCGGCGCTGGCGAGTACGGTGGGGTAGTGCCTGCGAGGCGCTCGTAGCGGTGGAGGAACAGGGCGTCCGCGACAAGGATCTGACCATGCGTCTGCGTGCCCTTCTTTCGGATGAACCGCGACCGGGCGGGCCCTGCACATTCACAGCCGAGCAACTGACCCGGATCATCGCGGTGGCGTGCGAACAACCTGAGGATTGCGGGCGCCCTGTGACCCATTGGACACCGCGCGAACTTGCTTTTGAAGTCGCGAACCGAGGGATTGTGGAGGCCATTTCACCGCGGCACCTCGCGCGCTTTCTAAAAAAAACGCAATCCGACCGGACCGGAGCCAGTACTGGCTGACGTCCAGGGACAAACTCCAGGACCCCGACCAGTTCGAGGCCCAAGTGCGGGCGATTTGCCGAACCTATGCGGACGCCCCGGCCCTGCACGTCGCGGGTACGCATGTCGCGAGCGTGGACGAAAAGACCGGCATCCAGGCACGGGAGCGGCTCCATCCTACGAAACCCACTCGGCCGGGTCTGATTGAACGCCGTGAGTTCGAGTACGTGCGGCACGGTACGCTCTGCCTGATCGCGAACTTCCTGGTGGCGACCGGTAAGTCCATCGCCCCGACGATCGGACCGACTCGGACTGAGACCGACTTTGCCGACCACATCACCAGGACCATCGACACCGATCCGGACGCGGGCTGGATCTTCGTGCTCGATCAGTTGAACACGCACAAGTCCGAGGCCCTCGTCCGGTTGGTGGCTCAGCGCTGCGACATCGACAGCGACCTGGGAGTAAAGGGACGCACGGGAATTCTCGAGTCGATGAAAACCCGTCGGGAATTCCTCGAGGATCGGGCCCACCGCATTCGTTTTGTGTACACGCCGCGGCACGCTTCCTGGATGAATCAGGTGGAGATTTGGTTTAGCATCCTGGTCCGAAGGGCGTTGAAGAGAGCCTCATTCGAGTCGGTCGCCGCTCTGAGAACGCGGCTGGAGGAGTTCATCGAGTACTTCAACGCCGTACTCGCAAAGCCATTCCGGTGGACATACGCTGGAAAGCCGCTTCAGGCCTGACGGCCGCCTGGCACTACACGCCAGCCACGCCCCACGACCACGACCACGACCACGACCGACGTTCCACCCTACACGCCCTCGATCATCGAGCACGATCACGACTCAGTTCAGTCGGTTCATCAGCCCAGTAAGCATCGCGGCCACTCGTCCGGCCAGGTGCTTGAGTTCGACGGCCTGGTGCTCTGGCCCGAGTTCGAGAGCGCCGACCAGATCGGCCGCGGCGGCCACCTCTGCACACTCCGCGCGACTCTCCCCGAATCGTTGTCGCTTCTCCTTCGGCGTGCGCCGGTTGGCGCCCTCGGCGAGCAGTAACACGACGTTGGCGGCCGCACGTAGCATGTGATCAGCGACGCTGCGGTGTCCGCGGGGGATGTCGGCGGCGACGCGTTTGGAGGCCTTGGCCATCGTCAACGCTACCCGATACGCGTCCAGGCGCTCGTGCGGAAAACCGCCGTGCGCCCGCTCCCCGTGGTCGTGCTCGTGCTCGTGCTCGAATGGCGTGAGCCGTGTCGCGTGGTCGTGGTCGTGGTCGTGGTCGTGGTCGTGGTCGTGGCTGACGGTGCCACCACCCTCTGCCGTATCGCGACGCCCCAGCGGTGCGTCTCCCGTGGACGGGCTCTCAGGGTTTTGGCGAGAATTGCGGGACATATCAACTCCGATTCGATGTCGACCGAAGTTAGGCGTTCGAAGCTCGGCGGCAACCCCTGATAGACGCTACCCGCGACGCTGCGACGGGATCGCCATTCCCGCCCGGGTCATCTAGTCCCCCGTATCCGTGAATTCCTGCATAAGTTCCGACCCCGTCTGTTCCCCGTGAACTTGGATCGTTCGCTGACCGAAACGCTTGACTGTGTCGAGGATTTCGTCGGCGGTCTTGGTCCAGATGAAGGGCTTGCCCTCTTCGTTGTGGGCGTCGACGTACTCAAGGATGGCGTGTTTGAGCGCCGACTCGCTGGTGTGTGATCCGCGCTTCAGTGCGTGTTGAGTCAGCAGACCGAAGAACCGCTCGACCAGATTGAGCCATGCGGAGTAGGTCGGCGTGAAATGGAAGTGGAATCGTGGATGACGCGCCAGCCAGCGTTTGACCTTCGGGGCCTTATGAGCCGAGAGGTTGTCCAGGATGATATGCACCTGCAGGTCGGGCTCAACCTGGCCGTCGATCACCCGCAAGAAGGCGACGAAGTCCTCCGCCCTGTGACGTTTCTTTGTCTGAGCGATGACCTTCCCAGAAGCTATCTCCAGTGCGGCGAACAGGTCGAGCGTGCCATGCCGGAGGTAGTTGTGTGTCTGTCGTTCCGGTTGTCCGAAGTCCATCGGTAAGATGGGCTGGGCACGTTCCAATGCCTGAATCTGCGGCTTCTCGTCGAAGGAAAAGACGGCGGCGTTGTCTGGCGGGTTCAGATAGAGGCCCACGATGTCGCGTACCTTCTCGACGAACAACGGATCGTTGCTGAACTTGAAGCTCTTCACGACATGCGGCTGTAGGCCGAAAGTGCGCCAGATCCGGCCGATCGTCGTGTGACTCACGCCGGCCTTCTCGGCCATCTTTCGAGTACTCCAGTGGGTCCGGCCCTTCGGCGTCGTCTCGAGGGTCTTCTCGATAATGTCCTCAACGTCGCCGTCCGAGATTTTGCGAGGAGCGCCAGGCCGTGGTTCGTCGAATAGGCCGTCTACTCCGTCAGCAACAAATCGCTTGCGCCAACGACCCACTGTGCCCGCTGAACTCCGTAGTTGAGCGGCCACCGCAACGTTTGTCAGGCCGTCCGCACAGGCGAGGACGATCCGGGCGCGGAACGCGACGTGTCGGTTCGTTCTTGGCCGTCGGGCTAGACCCTCAAGTTCAACTCTTTGACCTGGAGTCACCACCAGAGCCGCCTTCGGAGCACCTGGCCGAGGCACGTCCGTGAGCCCATGGATTCCACCGGCCTCAAAGCGCTTCCGCCATCGCCGCACTGTGGCGACGACCGTGTTCAACGCCGTGGCGACCCCACGGTGCGACATGCCGGGCTCCGATAGCGCCAAAACGATGCAGGCCCGGTCAGCCAGCTGCTTGCGTGGTGATCGGCTCAGCGCCTGCAGCGCGGCGCGTTGTTCCGAAGACAATTCCAGTGGTTTCGATGCTCGTGACATACGCCCTCCTCGGAGTCGCATAGCACGTCCCAGCCAGAGTTAACACTTATTGGCGGTATTTTGCTTCCGTGGGACTAGATGACCCGGGCGGGAATATCGACGCGGTTGTTGACCGAGGCCGCCGAGGAGAT
>JAQBUX010000274.1 GCA_027623795.1 Chloroflexota bacterium | reverse complement strand
TGCGCGCTCCCGCACCTCTTTGCTCGCCACGAAATAGCCGAGCCGGAGGCCCGGCAACAGCAGCTTGGAATAGGAAGCTACGTGGGACACCATGCCCGAGTCGTCGATCGCCCGGAACGATTCCTGGGTCTCGCCGAGGAAGCGAAGGTCGACGTAGCAGTCGTCTTCGATGATGGGAATCCCGTGATCGTGGCAGATGTCGACAATCTGCCTGCGTCGCGATGTCGGCAGTGTCGACCCGGTCGGGTTCTGGTGCTCCGGAATGGTGTAAAGGAGCCTGGGTTTGTTGCCGGCCTTCGTGAGGCTGGTGAACAGCTCGTCCAGCGCCTCCGAGATCAGTCCGTCGTCATCGATCGGCGCACCGACGATGTTGCACTGAGCGCCGCGCAACTGGCCGAGGGTGCCGCTATACACGAAACGCTCCGTCACGACCGTGGAACCCGGGTCGGTAAGCGCCTGGATCAGGCAGAAATTCGCTTCACCAGACCCGGCGCAGAGAAACACGTCCTCCGGGTCCACCGTGAATCCCCGGTCGTCCGACAACTTCTGGGCCGTGAACTCGCGCAGGGCCAGGTTGCCGTTTGAGTCAGGGTAGTAGACGAGGTCATGTCCCTCGCGCTTCAGACCGTCCATCAGTCCTTCAAGGAGGCCGTCCAGCGGCGCGGTCTCGGGCGGCGGATACGCGGTGCCGAAGTCGTACTTCGCGTGGGCCGGATTGACGGTCGCAGTTTCCACAGAGTCTTTGGAGAAGCGCCCTGTGTAGTTGAAGGTCGTTGTCATTCCGTGGCTTACCTTCGTTTCTTTTCTGTTTTCTTCGGTCGATAAATGACGGGATCGATCCGCCCCGCCAGTAGTTTTCCAAAGGTGCGGCTAATCGCTACGCGCCCGAATCAGCCACCGCCTTGTATGGCGGCCAAGTGTACGCCTAGTCGGTCACTTCGATTCTTATCCGTTTGTTGATCCGCCCCTTGCTCTGGTGGCCGACGATCTTGATCCGACCCACTTCTCCCGTTGACGCGACATGGGTGCCGCCGTCGGCCTGCAGGTCCAGGCCGTTGATATTTATGGTCCGCACCAGTTCGATACCCTCAGGAAGCAGGTTAATCTTGGTCCGGATCAGGTCCGGTATCGCAAACGCTTCGTCACGCGGCAGTATCTTGACCTCGATCGATCTGTCAGCCGCCACCTCGGCGTTTATCGCAGCCTCGATCTCTTCCGTGAGTTCGGCGCTCATGTTCTCGAACTCGAAGTCCATCCGCCCCGCCAGCGGCGTCATGTTGCCGCCCGTAACCTGCGCCCCGTAGTCACGCCATACGACCCCGCACAAGATGTGGAGCGCCGTGTGTGTGCGCATCAACCGGTGCCGGTGTTCCCAATCGATTCGGCACGTGACGGCTTCCCCCACGCTCAGGCTTCCCTCGGGCACGGTGTGCGCTATCACTCCGCCGCGACCGGAGACCTTGCTGACCTCCAACTCAACACCGTCGGACTTCACCATCACACCGATGTCGTTCGGCTGCCCTCCCCCACCGGGGTAGAACACCGTGCGGTCCAGGACCACGCCGTTCTCGGTCACCTCGGTTACCGTCGCCTCGCATTCGCGGAGGTAGGCGTCCGTGTTGTAAAGCTGTTCGGTCAACTGATCCTCCATGCCGGGTCCGGCCTCGTGCGTTGTCCGGGTTCCACGCCGGTTCCACTACGGGCGCCGGGGCGAATCATATCGGCGTCCTCTACCTACCCGCCAGCGATGCCGGTGTGGGAGCGTTTCTCAGTACGGCGTTTGCTCCCGGATCACAACCTCTCCGGGCTATACTCCCGCTCGTTGAGCCGGTCGCCGTCGGCGCTCCGGCCATCGATCACACTGTTCGCCCAGTCCATAACCCAGTACACATCAAGGGAGTCCATCATGCGAGGCGCTCGTTTTCTCGGCGACCGCAAGGCCGAGGTGACCGACTTCCCAGACGTCGAGCCGGGGCCCAACGAGGTCTTGCTCAAGATGCGGGCGTCCGGCATGTGCGGCAGCGACCTGCACGGCTACCGATCGCCCGCTGCGAACGTCAACACGGAGAACCGGCCCGGACACGAGCCGTGCGGCGAGGTCGCAGCCCTCGGCCCCGGGGTGACCCTTGCGCAGGTCGGTGACAGGGCGATGGTCCACCACTACCTGGGCTGCGGGACCTGCCGGATGTGCCGGGAGGGTTATCAGCAACTCTGCTCCAACAAGGGGCCGTGGACGAAGTACTACGGCGGCTCCGCCCACGGTGGCCACGGCGAATATCTCGTCTGCCACGAGTCGACGCTGGTGCCGATGCCGGACGACATCGACTACGACGTCGGCTCGATGATCGCCTGCGGGACGAGCACCGCGTGGCTGGCGCTTGAAAAGATGAACGTCTCGGGGCGCGATGTTGTCGCGATCTTCGGGCAGGGTCCGGTCGGCGTCGCCGGCACGATGCTCGCGGCCGAGATGGGCGCTCGCGTGATCGCGGTCGATCTATCGGATGAACGCCTGGCCCTTGCGAAGAAGGCGGGCGCATGGGAGACGGTGAACGCCTCTAACGTCGACTCCGTCGAGGCGATCCGCGATCTGACTCACGGCGAGGGCGCGCACGCCTCGCTCGAGGCGGTCGGCGCCGGCCCAACGCGCAAACAGGCGGCGCAGGCCTGCCGCGTCTTTGGCCGAACGGCGCTCGTCGGGGAGCGCGGAGACGCTACATACGACGCCACCCCGGACATCATCCATCGCCACCTGACGCTCTACGGCTCGTGGACCGTGAGCAAGTTCGGTATGGAGGACTGCGCCAACTTCATCGCAGATCACAACATCCCGATGGCGTCGTTGATCGAGCAGCGCGTGAACATCGAGGACACGGTTCAAGCCTACGAGTACTTCGACAAGCAGACCAGCGGCAAGATGGTGATTACGTTTGACTAGGTGTACTTCCCACGTAACCCCCTCTCCAATTGGGACGAGGTTTGGAGGTGCGTCGAGCCGCGTAACACCACCCCCGAACCCCCTCCTACATTAGGAGGGGGTCGTTTGACGGCGAACGTTGTCGTTTGAGGGCACCCTCTCTCCAATTGGGAGATGGTTGAGATGGAAGGGAATCCTTCCCCGTGGGAAGGACGATGCTGGCGCGTTCGAGAAGCGTCCGGCGGAGATCTTCGCTGTATTGTCGACGCTGCGCCTCGCGTCGGATGTCTCTGAGTCGGCGACCAAGCGCCGTTCACCCCGCCGGTTGCACGAGTTCGATCACGACATCGTCCGGCCCTTCGATGTAGGCGATCTTCGCTCCGCTTCCGACATCCTTGACAGGCATGATCACGCGCACACCGGCGCCCTCAAAATGAGCAATATCTGCTTCGATGTCGTCCGTATCGAAGCCGTAATGTTCCAGTCCTAGCCGGTTGATTTCGGCGACAGCTCGCTCGTCCGATGATCCCGGTGGCGGTGACGAGATGTTTAGCCTCACAGGACTCCCCGTGTCCATCGTGATCGTGATCGAGCCGGGCATCACCTCCCGGGACGACAGAACTTTCGCCCCGAAGTGTTCCGTGTACCAGGCGGCGGACGCGTTCGGGTCTGACGATCGGATATGCACATGGTTGATGGCGTGATGCAAGTTGTGTCTCCCCTGTTTTTGATGCTGTGTCTCGATGATGCCAACGGGGTCCGACCCGAAGTTATTTCAACTCGATCTCCATAAATGCGATCTCGTCGTCACTCCGATTCACCACGTTGTGCTCGGCGCCGGACCTTCTGAAGTAGGGAACGCCGTGGACGATAAGATTCTCC
>JAQBUX010000273.1 GCA_027623795.1 Chloroflexota bacterium | reverse complement strand
ATCAACGAGCAGTGGCAGGTCGCACGCGCCTGTGACGCGGCGCACATCCTCGACGACATCGTTCAGCGTGGTCATGCCCAGATCGGGAAGGCCGTACGAAGCCCCGGCGACGCCCGAGCCTGAGAGATATAGCGCCCGGTAGCCGACCGACTCGGCCATCATGGCGTGGTATGCGTTTATCACGCCCGGCATCTGGAGGGGACGCTCGGCGGCCACGGCCTCTCTGAGTTTCTGGCCGGGACTCTTTGCGGTAGCGATGTCGGTCTCCCGTCTACGGTCGGGGCTTTGAGTTGGGCCGAGATTATTTTGCCTGATATACGTCCGTCCGTATCGCGCCGCCGGATTTCAGGTCCATATCGAACTCGATCATGTCACGGAGCGGGATTCCGTGTGCGCCGGTCGCCGGGACTCCGGGTTTGATCCTCCGCACCGCGTCCATAGCGTCGGGATAGAAAGTGGCCATCCGGAACCAGCGTCGCGTGTAGAACCGCTGCGCATTCAGATTGTCGTTCGTGGTGAAAAGGGTCAGCCGCGTGCATCCGCCGTCGATGGCTGTCGACATCGCGGCGTCCACGAGGGCGGTGCCGACCCCTCGGCACTGCACGAAGGCATTGATCGTCACGATCTCACACCGCGGTCCTTTAATGGCGTAGGTGGCGATTCCCACCACACGGCAATCATCGACGGCAGCGAACCCGTCGAGCTTTCGTATGTCGTAAGTCTGAAACGGCGTCACGGCGAGGGGAGAGGCGCCCGTGTGGGATACCCGTTCGGGAGGTCGGAACTCTCTTGTGCGGTGAGTGGACGTACACGCATCGCAAGACGGTTCCGCTACGCCTGCCCTGATTGGCCGGCAGGGGCGGATGTAACGAACCGGCCCGGCCGCTCAGACGTTCGGCGGGCCTTCATCGACCGTGATTTCCGTCACGTTCGGGGCGTGGATTTTCAGCGACATCGTCATAAACATTTCGACGCTCTCGCGCGTCGGCACACATTCCGGACACTCTTCGTTGACGCCCGGGAGGTACTTGACGTGCAGCGACGTGTCGCCGAGCGCTACAAGCTCGAGTGTTCCGCCTTCGCTGGCGACCATCGTCTCGATGTTCTCGAGAACCATGTTGACCTGTGGATCGGACGTGGAAGCGACCATGTTTGGCTCCTAGCCTGTCGTTCATGTCGGGCAAGTCGGGGTGGGTCTGTGTCGCCAATTATAAGTGCTGGCAAGAAATGTCCACGCGACATCGAGAATTGGCTGCTACCATCCGCCGCACGATGCCCGCCCGCCGCACGATGCCCGCAAGCCCGGTCGGCGATCGGCCGGTTCAGTTGGAGGACGCAGATGGCTTTTGCAGACAGCAACGGTGTGCAGATCTACTACCCCGACGGGCCGCCGCTTGTCCTTCAGCACGGACTGACCGGTTATCTCGAATCGTGGAGAGAGCGCGGGTACACCGAGATGCTCGGAGGCGCGTACCGGTTGATCTTGATCGATGCCCGCGGGCACGGCCGCAGCGACAAACCGCACGAGCCTGAGGCCTACGCGAGGGAGCGCAGATCGGAAGATGTGGTCGCTGTCCTGGATCAGCTCGGTGTCGAGAAGACTCACTACTTTGGCTACTCGATGGGCGGCCGTATCGGCTGCGCGTTATTGAGTCACTCGCCCGAAAGGCTGTTGTCGGCCGTCATGGGTGGTTTCAACCCGTACGTAACGGCCTCAGCGGCCACGATGCCCGAAACCCGGGAAGAGTTTGAACGTTCGATAGAAGCCCGGCCAGGACTTACACCAGAGGTTCGCGCTCACCTGATCGCAAACGATCTCGATGCGTTGCGGGCCTCAACGATCGGTTCCAGCGGACCGGCGATGACGTCAGACGCTCTCGATAATCCGCTTCCTATCCTGCTCTTCTCCGGATCGGAAAACGCGCCGTTAGAAGGCGCGAGGAAAGCGGCGGAAGCGGCGTCGAACGGCCAGTTCTTTGTCGTGCCGGGACGGGACCACTCTGGAGCGGTCGCAGACGTAAACTTCGTCGGCCCAAGGGTCGAGAGATTTCTGGCCTCGGTCGCGGTATCAGGGCCGGTTTAAACACCATGACACGAGATGGCGTCGTCGATGCCGAACTTATTGGACAAGTCTCGACGACCCCAACCACCCCGACGCAATGAGCCATAATCCGCCAGCAGATGAGCAGAGATCGACCAGAGACCGAAAGGAACTGCGTGCCTTACGTAAATAACGGCGACATCCGTATCTACTACGAAGTCGAGGGCGACCCGGCAAACCCTCCGCTCGTCCTCCAGCATGGGACAAGCGGCGACCTCGGAACCTGGCGTGATCGCGGTTTTACGGAGCGTTTGATCGATCGATATCGGCTGGTCCTGATCGACGCGAGAGGCGCAGGGCGTAGCGATAAACCGCACGATCTGGAGTCGTACTCACAGCTCAACAGGGCGTCGGACGTCGTCGCTGTTCTCGACGGTCTGGGGATCGAACGCACACATTTCTTCGGCTACTCGATGGGAGGGCTGATCGGCGCGGCGATGCTCCAGCACTTCCCGGATCGGCTGATCGGCCTGGTCCTTGGCGGGTATAACCCGTATGACCCGAGGTCGCTCGCGACGCCGCCGGCAACTCAAGCCGAGTTCGAGCGCGAGGTCAAGAGCCGGCAAGACCTCTCGGAAGAAGGCCGCACGAGGCTTCTCAGGAACGACGTGATCGCACTGCATGCTTCGATCGCATCCTGGGCGGGAGCGGAGAGTCCCCCGGACGTTCTGCAAAATTCGGTGCCGAAGCTCTTCTTTTGCGGAACAGAAGATCCGTCTTTTGAGGGTTCAAAACGGGCAGGTAGTCAGGCAAACGGCGCCCGATTTTTCCCGATCGAAGGCAAGGACCACGGAGGCGCAGGCGCGGCGGTGGATATCGCGACGCCGCGAATTATCGAGTTCATCGACTCGTTGTCCGAGGTCGAAATCACGGGTGACTGAACCCCGTCCCCGGAGCCCACGCCGACAAACAACCCGACAAGAGTCTTGAATGACGACCGCTGACAGACTCGACATCTCACTCGGCGAAGCGATCTTCTCCCTGCGTGCCATTCGGCGAATCAAGCCTGATCCGATCCCGGAGGGAGATATCCAGACGATCCTCGATGCCGCACGTCAGGCCCCGAACGGAGCAAACAGGCAGCCGTGGCACTTCGTGGTGCTCCAGGACGCAAACGTCCGGCGACGGTTCGGTGAGATTTATCGGGTCGCGTGGTGGGCGAAGCGCAACGACGAGGGGTTCTTCAAGCCGGAAGACATCCCGGATCACTACAAGCTGGCAATGGCGCTGGCGGACAACATCGGGGATGTCCCTGTGATAATCCTTGTCTGCACCACGACACCGGGCGGCAGAGAATCAGTAATCCCGGCGACCCAGAACCTGCTTCTGGCGGCACGTGCGCTGGGGATCGGCGGGACGATCACTTCGCTGCACGCCAATGTGGACGATGACGTGAAAGACCTGGTGGGTCTGCCGGACGGCGCCTCGGTGGTGTACTGCGTGCCCCTCGGCTATCCACAGGGAAATTTTGGTCCGGTAACCCGTAATCCGCTCTCCGAGGTGGCGTCGATAGACCGCTGGGGGAAGGCTCCGCCCTGGGCATGAGGTAGGCGGTTCTGCGACACGTCTCGGCGCTTCCGATCACCACGTCCTGAGGCTCTGGAAGGACCGTCGTTCACCCCCGAACGCCGCGTGATGGGCCACCCCCCGCACTCTGAGGCTCTCGAAGGACCGTCCACGCGTCAGCGTAGATTCAGGCGATACGTCAGCCCG
>JAQBUX010000272.1 GCA_027623795.1 Chloroflexota bacterium | reverse complement strand
ACGGAGCAACCCCAACCTCACGCCTGTAAATAACGTCCGTGGGAACTACAACTAGCGTGCCGATCGCTCGCCCGTCGGGATCACGGCGCAGAATCGTTGTGGTCACGTCTGATGTGGGTGCGCACACATAGATCACAAGGTTGAAACACATAGAGCGCCAGGTAGTCCGGTGGCACACGCATGGCTCGTCCAGTATCCCAGCGCGGATCCGCCGATCTTCAGTTCCCGGCAATACCCGGCGATGTGTGGCTCTCGCACATGCACATCTATGTACATCAGGGCGGGCGCCGTCGATTGATTGCAAATTCAGTTACCGGCAATCAGGACCGGGGACGAACAATCTCCGGGCTTGATCTTCAGAACGCCCATGGCCGGTCCTCCTTCAATATTGACTCGCACTTCGCATACGCATTGAATGCCCGGCACCACCACAAGAGCACGCGGGAGCAACCATGAAAATCAAGTCGATTCGCGCCGTCAGCCTTGATTTGCCGGCCATCACACCGATGGCCCGTCCGTCCGACCGCCAGTACACGACGGAACGGCGGCCGTCGTGGATCGAGTCCGGACCCGTGGCGAACCCGATGACCCGCTACCCGCGGTACGCCGCGTATCGACCGTCATGGACACCGACCTGGGACAACTTCGGATGCGTTGTCGAGGCGGAGGACGGGACCCTTGGCTTCGCAAGCGCCAATCACGGCAAGCCGGTGGCGGCGGTGATCGACGACTACCTTGGCCCACGTCTGGTCGGCGAGGACTGCATGGCGGTCGAGAAGCTGTACGACATGGCGGTCCGTATGTGCGCCCCGTTCGGGGCGGCCGGGCTTGCGTCGTACGCCGTGAGCGCCATCGACCTTGCGTTATGGGACTTGAAGGGGAAGCTGCTCGGAAAGCCGGTTTACGAACTGCTCGGCGGTCCGGCGCGAGACGAGCTCGAGTGCTACTCGACCGGCGGCGACACAGACTGGTATATGGAACTGGGTTTCAAGGCCACCAAGCTCCCTTGCCCCTACGGTCCCGCCGACGGAATCGAGGGCCTCAAGAAGAATGTGGAGTTCATCGCCGAGACCCGGGAACTGGTCGGAGACGATGTCGAGCTAATGCTCGACTGTTGGATGGCGTTCGATGTGGAGTACGCCGTGCGTCTGGCGGAGGCGATCAAGCCGTACCGATTGAAGTGGATGGAGGAGTGCCTGCGCTCGGAGGACATCGACGCCCACGCCGAGCTACGACATAGATTGCCCTGGCAGACGCTGGCCACCGGCGAACACTGGTACACGACGACCCCGTTTCAGTTCGCAGCAGGGCACCACCTTGTGGACATCCTTCAGCCGGATATCAACTGGGTCGGCGGCATGACGCCGATCGTCAAGATCTGCGCGATCGCGGAGTCCGCCGGGATAGCGGTGATCCCACACGGCGGTGGCAACACAGCCTACGGACAGCACGCGTGCTACGCCATGCCCGCCATCCCGTGGACCGAGACGTTCGTGGCGTCACCTCCCGGCGTGCCGCCGGAAGACGCGGCGAAGTTGCCCGGCGTTTCGACGCCGAAAGACGGCCGTATGAAGCCGTCAGACGCGCCCGGATTCGGGGTCGAGCTCACGAAGGCGCAGATGAAGCCGTTCGCGTATTAGGAGCGCCGCCCGGCCCGTGAGCGCGATCTCACCTGGTGTTCACAGTCCGGTCCCAATTCCTCACGCACTGCTCAGCGTCGCGGTGACATGCTGCATCTGGCTGCCGGACATCCCGACCGGCTGCGAAAGGGCGACCCGTGCGGGGCATGAACAACGCCGATCTTTTGGGCGTGTCAAAGTGGCGCGCCCTGATTCTGATCACCCTGTTCATCCTGACCTCGGCAGCGCTGTCCGACTGCTCCAGTTCGGACGAGTCGATCGGCCGTTCTTTCAGCGTCGGGTCCGGCGAAAACACCTCGCTCGATCAATCATTCTCGGCCGGAACCGGGCCACGGGTGGAGATCGACAACATCAATGGTCCGGTGAACATCATGCCGACGTCAGACGGCATGGTGCGTTTCGAGGCGAAAATCACGCGGGCGGATCAGCTTGAGTACGACCTGAGACAGGAAGGCAACACTGTAATATTTGAATCACACACCGTCCCGGACTTCACATCCGGGGACACACCAGAGGTCGTGATCGACCTGTGGGTTCCGGTCGACACGACGCTGATGATTAACTCCGGCAACGGTCGTATCGACGTTTCCGGGATGCGAAACGCCGGTCAGTTGAACACCGGGAACGGCGAAATGACGATCGCCAACACGCAGGGCAAGTTCACCGGGAATACCGGAAACGGCAAGCTCTCGCTCACGAACGTCACGGGCGAGTTCAACCTGAACACCGGCAATGGCGGCATCAAGATCACGTTCGGAAGAGGCGAATTCGATCTCAACTCCGGCAACGGAGAGATCGAATTGGATGACGTGGAGGGGTCAGTATCTGCGTCCACAGGCAACGGCCGGATCGACTTCTTTGGCGCGCTCACACCGCTCAGCTCCAACAGGATCTCAACAGGAAACGGTCGGGTAGAGGTCAAATTCACTGAAACGCCGGAAGCCACCATCGACGCCGAAACGAAGCGCGGGCAGATCAGGAACGATCTCATATTTGACCGGATCGAGTTGAATCAGCCGCGGCACCTGATCGGAGTCATCGGAGCCGGAGGAAGCGATCTGGAGATCGACACCGGAGATGGCGAGATAATCCTCAAATAGGCACGAGGGTCTCTCAGGGCGTGCCCAGGATCCAGCCCTCTTCTTCCACGGCGATCGCCGCGTCTGTCACCGGAAGGTCGGCCGGTGCGTCGAAGTAACTTCCCAGCCGACCTTCCGTGTCCAGCCGCCTCGCCCACTCCACCACAGAAATGACCTGCGCCCTGTCCCTGATCCGAACTCTCGGGTTGATGAGTAACTCTGCGACGCGGGGCCAGATCTCGGCGTGGACGATGGCCGGTCCGCCGGATGGCGTTGGCGTGGGGGTGAAACCGGTCTCGAAGGGCCAGACCTTCGAGTGCGCCTCCAGCAAAGCGTCGTCCCGCAACGACGCCACGTGCGGGATGCCGGCGAGGCCCTGCCCTCCCACGCTGCCGGTCCCGAGAAGATGCCAAACGGTGTGGATGTTGAGTCCGGCGGCCCGGAATCGGGTGTCGCACACGCGAAGGTCCTTCAGCAGGCTACCGTCCGGCATCTGGAACGGAAACTCCAGATAGCCCTTCATCTTTGGCGGCAACGTCGACGTGACCTGAGACGCGGGGGCGCACCAGAACGGCCCGTACGAGTCTGCGCCGCACAAAGCGTTCAGCTCGGACGCGAGCGAAAACCGATTGTTCAGGTTTCGGTCGTTGTCGCTGTAACGGCGAGAGATGGCGTCCCATGTACGGCGCCACGCCGGTTTGTCTGCTGATCCGTCCATCCATCGGGCGAATCCCGTCGGATATCCGTAGGGCAGGTCGAACCCGACAAGAACCCGCTTGCCCTGCGCCGTCCAGCGAAGGAGACGTTTGCGGACGTGGGTGATTCCAGCCATCCTCGACCGAAAGTAGCGGGCAACCGGGGGCCGGTCATCAGCGCCACCCTCTCCCACCCAGACGGCGTCCGCGGATGGACGAGGCGGCGACAGGCCGTTTGTCGCGCTCCAATCGACCATCACGTACTCATCGAAAAGACGGGTCGATTGGTACCTCGCTGCGAGCACGACGCCACTTTCCAATCACGTCATCCTGAACTTGATTCAGGATCGGGTTGAACGTCGCGTACACACAATGGTCTCGGCCAGAGGCTGGTTCCGTGGTACGGC
>JAQBUX010000271.1 GCA_027623795.1 Chloroflexota bacterium | reverse complement strand
AACATCGAGCGCACCCTCCCGGGCAGGCTCGACACGATCATGGACCTCCGTTAGCGGATACAGCGATAACGACAGGATTTCCGACGGGGGGGTGGTCCATCATGGCCGCCCCCTCATTGGTTTTGCGGGCGCCGCCGGCGTGGGCAGTGCGTCCGTGTAACGCGCTGCGTGTATTCCCTCATGGAATATGCCTGATAGCCCTAGGACCGGCATCCGGTGTCAAGGGCGCGGGAGGATGACGGCCCGCCCCGGTGTTGAATGAGTAACGGGCCGGATAAGTTTATTGGAGGAGTTGCAGCGTTGTGGATCCCGCGGCGCTCGGCTGCGCCGTTATCGCAATAGCGGTTGCGAAATTAAATCGAAGGCCGGTGGGTGACCGGTCAGGCCGCATAAAACAGGGGTGCATAAATGTTCAAGACATCGCGGGGTCGAGACAGCGGCCAGCGTGGTATTACCGGACTCGAGACGGCGATCATCCTGATCGCCTTCGTCGTGGTCGCTTCGGTTTTCGCGTTCACGGTCCTTTCGACAGGTATCTTCTCGTCTGAGAGAAGCAAAGAGACCGTGTTCGCCGGACTCGACGAGGTCCGAAGTTCGCTCGAGCCGCGTGGCAGCGTGATCGCCTACAAAGGCGCTCTCGACGGCACGACGAACACCATTTACAAAGTCACGATGACCGTCTCCAACGCCGTTTCCGGCGAGTCGGTCAACCTCACGCCCCCGTACCTCGCTGGCGGTTCTGGCGACGACCCGGATATCGTTTCCGCTGCTCAGTACAGGACCATCATCTCCTATTCAGACACAAACCAGTTCTTGAATGACCTCCCATGGACGGTCACGTTCCCGGGATTCGACAACGGCGACAATCTCCTGGATGCGGGCGAAAAGGCCGAGATCACGGTATGGCTGGCCGACCGCGTCACGACGGTAACGAACGCCACCGACTCCGGTGGAATCGCCCTGATGGACGGTTCATCGGGTGACGGTGGGGCGGGCGGATTCGCCGCAACGTCTACAGTGCCGGGCGTGAATTCAAAGTGGTCCCTCGAGATCAAGCCGGAGAATGGCGCGACGCTAAACATCGAGCGCACCCTGCCGGGCAGGCTCGACACGATCATGGACCTCCGATAGCCGAAGGCATCGGGATAATAAAGTGACTCTTAGAGAGGGCCGGTCCTGCGGGGCCGGCCCTCTCTCGCGTCTCGGCGGACCGGTTGAGATCAGGTCCTGGAACGGTGCGATTCGTCACCCGGCCGTGCACCTTTGCCGGCCATGACGGTGACATTCCCAGGCGCTTTCGTCATGCCGGCCAGACCGTTGGGATCGCCGCCGTGCATCTCTCCGACGGCTCATCGGTCTGGCCGGTGATTCAGGCGACAGACCGGCATCCGGCGGACGGCGCTCGGAAGATTCGACACGATTAAAGGCCTCTGACGGATCAGGACTTCGGTGCTCGGATCGCGCTTCACATAGGGTCGACGAAATCCGGGCAAGGCGTCCGTAAAAGTAGCTGGGTATCCGCCCGCAGACGGTCTGCTTGATTCCACTAGGGCCGGCTTCAGGTACCAAGCGACCGGCTTGTTGACGGCTCGCCCCGGTATTGCGAGCGAGATAGACCGCGTAGGTTTGATGGAAGAGACGCCGTACTGCGAACGGTACGTGTGATTCAGGAAGCCTGGCTCAGTTGACGGGCCGGAATGGCGACGGACCACAAGACGGGCGGGTAGGTGACTGACCGCCGTCAATACGGATACAAGGGTGAAGCTCTAATGATCAAGCTCCGGATTGGACCCGAGACCGGGCAACGCGGAATAACCGGACTCGAGACCGCCATCATTTTGATAGCGTTCGTCGTAGTCGCTTCGGTGTTCGCGTTCACGGTTCTATCAACCGGTATCTTCTCCTCCGAGAGAAGCAAAGAGACCGTATTTGCCGGTCTGGATGAAGTCCGTAGCTCACTCGAGCCACGCGGCAGCGTAATCGCCTATAAAGGTCGCCCCGACACGGACTCAGCAAGTGACACGATCTACAAGGTGACGCTCACGGTCTCGAACGCCGTCTCCGGTGAGTCAGTCAACCTGACTCCTCCTTACACTGCCGACGGGGCTGGCGGCGACGACCCGGATATCGTTTCCGGCGCTCAGTACCGGACGATCATCTCGTACTCTGACACGGACCAGTTCTTGAGCGATCTGCCGTGGACGGTCTCGTTCCCGGGGTTCGACAACGGCGACAACCTCCTGGAGGCCGGCGAGAAGGCCGAGATCACGGTCTGGTTCATGGACCGCAAGACAGCGGTGACGAACGCGACAGACTCCCAGGGTGTCGCGCTAATGAACGGCGCCAGCCCCGGCGGCGCCGGCGGCTTCTCCTCAACCTCGACGATCCCGCAGGTGAACGACAAGTTCAGTATCGAGATCAAGCCTGAGAACGGCGCCACGCTCAACATTGAGCGGACACTGCCCGGCAGGCTCGACACTATCCTGGACCTCAGGTAGTCAACCCGGGCCCCGAAGCGGAAGAGTGATCGGGGCGGCCACGGCCAGCGGGTCGTGGACCGCCCCAACTTTGTCAACGGGCGACTCACAAATCCCGGGTTTGCCCATGTACGGAGCCGTGGGGGCACCCCCCGCCCGAACTCCGTGTTTACCCTAGGTCGACGGTATGCGACGGATAGACCGTGCTTTTGGAGTCCTCCCGGTGTACCGCCGTCGGGGCCGCAAATAACGTACCGGAGAGGACCTTACCTCGACCGGCTCATATTTCGGGATCGGGTGCTCGGTCCATTGGAGATCCGGCCGAAATCCTCAACATATCGATCGAAACGACCGGGCGATTGCCCGGCGACTGCCAAGAGGACGAATGGATGATTGAGCCTGGACAGGGCACAGGGCGCAGCCAGCGTGGTATTACCGGCCTTGAGACGGCCATTATCCTGATCGCGTTCGTCGTCGTTGCGTCGGTGTTTGCGTTCACGGTTTTGTCCACCGGTATCTTCACTTCTGAGAAAAGCAAGGAAACGGTTCACGCCGCCCTGCAGGAGGCTCGAAGCACACTGGAGCCACGTGGCAGCGTGACCGCATTCAGGGCTCGATACGGCGTCGGGGCGACGACCGAGACCGTCTTCAAGGTCAGCCTCGTGGTGGCCCAGTCCGTAAGTGGCGAGCCCATCGACCTGACACCGCCATATTCTGCTGACGGCCTGACGACCGATCCGGACGTCGTCTCGGGCGCTCAGTACAGGACGGTCATCACCTACTCCGATACCAGACAGCACATTTCGGACGTCCCCTGGACGGTCAACTGGCTCGGCTTCACGAACGGCGACAATGTCCTGGATCAAGGTGAAAAGGCTGAAATCTCCCTGTGGCTGCTGGACCGTCTAAATGGCGTTACCAGCCCGGACAGTGACAACTCGCTCGGCATCATGGACGGATCGGGCGGCGGCGGAGGCACGGGTGGTATAGCTTCAACCTCAACGGTCCTCGGCGTGAACGACAAGTTCGTCGTGGAAGTGCAGCCGCCGACGGGCGCCGTGCTCACCCTTGAGAGGACGCTTCCTGGACGGCTGACAAGGGTGATCGATCTGAAGTAAGCGAGTCGTCCGAAAGCATTCGGAAACATATGAAGGCGGCGGTGATTCCCGGCAACGGGCGCCGCCGCCTTGTCGCGCAAGGCGGGTTACTTTCCTTATGTTCTACAGCGCGTCGTGACAGGTCGTTGGTCACCTTGATGTTGAGCGTACGCCCGTGGCCGGCGAGTTCGAGCCTGTCTCAGAAATCGCCACAGGACGCGATTCCAAGAAGGGATTTCTCCCTCACCCTTAACCC
>JAQBUX010000270.1 GCA_027623795.1 Chloroflexota bacterium | reverse complement strand
TCGCCACGACCATCATCGGTGGCGCCCCCGCTTACCTGAGAAGTCTCGATCGGGTTGGCGTGGAGGGCGTCCTTGAGAGCCTGCCGCCGGTGGGTAAAAACATCGTCGTCACCAACGACGGCGTCCCATCACGGCTGACCGCAGCAGCGGCGGTCGCCGCCGACATCGACCAGGCCGCCGACACTGCTTTTGGCGCAGTCGCCACGCCAGCGCGCCGGGCGTTACGGTCGCCGTATCACCAGAACCTGGACCCGATCACGATAAGCGACTGGTCGCTGGCCCGCTTCGTGTTGATGGACGGTTTAGTGGACAACGTCAAGTTCGTCGGTGGAGGCCCGCCAGAATCCCCGAACGGCGTTTCCGCCGGAGTGTCGGCGGAGGCCGCGATCCTGGCGGACCTTGCCGATGATCTGGGCATCGCTCCCGGAGACACGTTGACGCTTCGCGTCGCCCGTGGCAGCGGTTCGGCGGTCGACGTGTTCATCAGCGGGGTGTTTGAGATCGATGACGCCGGGAGTGCGTTCTGGATGGGGTTTGCGGGTCCACTGGCACGACCTTCCGCGTTGCCGGGATTTCCTGGAGAGGCTGCCGGGCTGTTCGTCACGGAGCAGGGGTTCGGCGCCGTTGTGCTGGAGAGCGCCGCGCTACCGATGGACGCCGTGTGGATCGTCGATCTCGATCAGGATCGGCTGAAGAAGCTTGACGATGGAGCGATCATCGCTGCCGCCGATGGCTTCGAATCTCAGATCGAACAAGCCGTCCCCGGGTCGTTTGTGATCACCGGGCTCGGGAGGGCTTTCGGCGCACTGGAACGCAGGGTCGTCTTTGCGCGGATCCCGATGTTCCTGATGGCGACGATCCTTCTCACCATCGTGGGCTACTACCTGTTCATGGCCGCCGGCGTCCTCGCGTCCCGGAGACGTGACGAGATCGGGATGCTGCGAAGCCGCGGCATCTCGCTGTTCCAGATGGGGCGGCTCTACGGGCTTGAGGCCGCGGCGCTGGTCAGTGTCTCGGTGATTCTCGGCCCCCTTATCTCGACCATCCTGATAGCGCAGGCGGGCCGGGTTCCGCCGTTTGACGACATCACGGGCGGCGAAACGATGCCCGTGGCGTTCGGATGGGACCAGTATGTGTTCGCATTCGTGGCGGGATTGATTGCTCTGGCGGTCCTCATCGGTCCCGTGTTGGCGACCGGCGCGAAAAACGTCGTGATCCAGCGCAGGACGGAGGCCGGCCCTGAGCATGCTCCGTTTTTCCAGCGCTACTTTCTGGATGCCGCTTTGCTTGCGCTTGCCGGGTTCCTCGTTTGGGAGCTAGACGCACGCGGTGGCGAGGTGCTTCGTGTAGACCAGGACGGCGGATTGAGCATGGACCCGACCGTATTCTTCGCACCTGCGCTCGTCCTGTTTGGCGTTTCGCTCGTCTTATTGCGACTGTTCCCGCCCGCCCTGAGGATGGCGGCGGGAATCACGGCGAGGTTCGGCCCGGCCTGGGTCGCGCTGGCAGTCTGGCGGCTCAGCCGGGCTCCCTACTTTTATGCGCCGGTCGTGCTGCTGCTCACGCTGGCATCCGGCCTGGCGATCGTCGCCGCGACGCTGGCCTCCACGCTGCAGGACAACGCGGAAGAGCGGGTTCTCTACGACTCCGGTTCCGACATCCACGTCGAGGGCGCCCGTGGCGCTTTCAACACCGTCGATACCGTTCGGGAGTTTTCGTCCGTGTCAGAGGCGTCGGCCGCCATGCGCGCTGGAGGCAGGGTGGGCACGACCGACACCGGTCCCGAGTTCGAGTTGCTCGCCGTTCAATCAGACCGGTTCGCACATGTCGCCTGGTTCAGGTCAGATTTCGCAGAGGTGGGGCTGCCCGCCCTCATGGACCTGGTGTCGTCGGGTACGGTGGTTGAGCCGCTGCTCTTGCCGGAGTCGGCGAGCGAAATCGGGGTGTGGGCGCAGACCGATGACGAGATTGAGCACCTATTCCTTTGGGCGACGGTGCGCGGCGCGACCGGGATCGTAGAGACGATTACGCTCGGCCCGGTGGAACGCGGGGAGTGGCGGCTTCAGACGGCATCCCTAGAAAGAACCGTCGCACCGGTCGAGTTGCTTTCCATCAAGCTTTTCGAGCCCGCCGGCGAGGATCGCGCCACGGCAGGTTCCATCCTGTTCGATGACATCGTCGCGATCGACGCCATCACCGGAGAAAGCAGTGTCGTCGTCGATTTCGACGAACTGGATCGCTGGACGGCGTTCCCTACATCTGAGGGACTGGACGCGCTGTTCTCGGTGGAACAAGAGTACGGCGAGGTTGGCGCGTCGCCCGGTGACCGCGTTGGCCGCCTGACGTTCGGCCGCGGCACCGACGGCGGCGTGCGCGGCATATATCGCTCGGCGAGCGGCGGACCCCTCCCGGTAATCGTGAGCTCCACTCTGGCGCGCGCTGCCGGAATCACACTGGACGTTCCGTTCATCGCCCGGTTATCCAGCAGCCTCACCCCTCTGGTCGCCGTCGGCACGGCCGATTTCTTCCCGACGCTTGACCCGGACGACGACGACGGGTTCATGGTGGCTGACCTCGACGACCTCGCACAGTTCCTGGACCTGAAGGGGGTGCCGCCTAGCGACAAGATTGAGGAGCTTTTCATCGCGGTTGCGCCTCAGCGTGACGATGCGGCGCTGAGAGACGTCGAGTCCGTGTTGTCACCCGCCGCCCGAGTCGAGGTCCAGCTAGACCGTCGCGAAGAGTCGCTGGTCGACCCGCTTTCGGTCGCCGGTTGGCGTGGTGTGGGACTACTGGCCGGGATCACGACGATGATCGCCGTCGTTCTCGGATACCTCACATATCTCCGGGCGTACTCCGGGAAGATGGAGACCGAGGAGGCGTTCGTCAGATCGATGGGGTTTAGCCGACCCAACTACGTAGCTACGGCAGCGATCGAACACCTGTTTCTCGGCCTGGTCGGGATCGTGCTGGGCGCTGTGTCCGGTCTTGTGATGAGCGGACTTGCGGTCGATGTGTCGTCGCGGACGTCCGACGGACGCGAGCCGCTTCCGCCCTTCATCCTCGCGACACGCTGGGAACCCGTGTTGTTCGGGTACGCCGCGCTGGTGATCATCGCCGTGATCGCCCTTGGCCTGCTAACGGTTCGTTACAGCAGGCGACCGCTGCACGAGGCGACGAGGGTGCAGAAGTGATAACGACCTCCCTCCGTCTAATCGCCCGCCGCAGCATCGCCCACCTGCGGCTCCTGATCGCCGTGATCGCCGGTGTCGTGCTGGCGGTGGCCATCATGGCGGCTACCTTCATCTACTTTGACTCCCTGCGTAACCTGGCGCTCAAGCACGCACTGGATGGCCAATCGCAGAGTTCGCTGGACGTGGTACTTCAGGTATCGGCGGCGACAGGCCAGCGCCAGTCTCACGACGCCATCGTCGGCCGCGTGGAAGGCATCGTGGACGCCGGACTCGCCGACGTGATCCAACAACGGTATCTCGCGATACGGAGCGCGACGTTCGACTTCGAGCCGATCTCCGGCGTCCTGCCACCGTCCAAAGACACGCAACGACGTGTCGCTTTCGTCGCCATGCGGGGCATCGAAGATCAGGTGGACCTCGTAGGGGGCGAGTTTCCGGGGCCGCCACGGCCTCCCGTACCGGGCGAGGTGTTCAGGCCCGCCGTGATCATCCCGGCGAGCGTTGCGGAGGCGTACGGCCTCTCCGTTGGCGACAGTTACGCCGCTGTGCCGTTCTGGAGCCACGTCAATCCGTCACCGGAGCCGGTCGTCGTCGGGATTTTTGAGCGACGGGAGCCCGAATCGGTCTTCTGGCGGGTTTACGACGACATCTTCGCGTT
>JAQBUX010000269.1 GCA_027623795.1 Chloroflexota bacterium | reverse complement strand
CGACGCCGCCCGTGGGGTGATGAACGTACGTTCAGGCCCACGACATATGAATTCACCGACAGCGCGCGATGCGCTACCTTGCCGTTTATGGATCGCGAAAGCGGCGGGTGAGCGTACTGATCGAAAACATGGCCTCCCTACTTTGTCCCCACGTAGACCGTGATGCCCTCAATGAAGTGGAGGTCCGGGCGGTTGAAAACGTACTCGGCGTCGTCAGGATCGATCAGACGCTTCAGGATGTTGCGGTCCGTTTCTGACATGTAGTCCTCCCGCTCCTCGTCCGTGGCCCAACGCGTCAGGCCGCCCAGCATGAAGTCTTTTTGCGCGTCGCTGAACGGCGGCAGGAACTCGCAGATGAAGGTCCGGGCGGTGACGTCGGTCAGTCCGGCGTCCCGGAGAAGCTGCGTCCAGCCGTACGGATAGTGGACCGCGTCGCCCTCGAAATGGACGTGGCTCGCGAACCACTTCTCCAGCGCCTCGGCCAATCGCTCGTTCAACCCCGTACCCGATATGTCCATCGTCGTCGGCATGAACCGCGCCCCGACCCCACCCTCTCGGATCGCCAATCGGCCGCCGGGGGCGACAACGCGGGCCAACTCCCTCGCCCCTGTTAGCTGGTCGGCGAGATGGTGGACCGCACGACTGCACCAGACGAGATCGAACGCTCCGTCCTCGTACGGCAAATCCTGGATTGGGGCTTCCTGGAAATGGATGCGCAGGCCTACCGGGTCGTTCGCCAGTCGCGTGCGGTTGTACTCGAGCAAGTGCTGGCTGGTGTCGGCGGCGTCGACGCGGCCCTCGTCGCCGATGTGCCCGGCCAGTAGCTCGGTGAAACCGGCGGTGCCGCAACCGGCGTCGAGGACGCGACTCCCGGGTGGAGGCGACAGCCACTCCACGATCTCACGATTGACCTGCTCGTAGAAGCGGTCGGAGCGTCCGAGTCGTTCCTCGGAACCGGGACCGAAGGTGGTCGGGGCTCCGTCATGGGCGCCGTGCTGGTGGCCGTGACCATGTTGGTGAGTGATGGCTGGGCTCTCCTATTCTTGAATCTGAAAGGGGTGCTCTGGCGGTGAGAAAGTGGGTCCACAACCGCGGCCTTATCCCTCATCCATTCGACTTCGCTCAGGACAGGCTCCTGGCCCGCGCCCGAGAGGCACCCTGCTGGGAGAGGGGGTATCTGAGACAGCCCGGAGTGGCCGGGATTTGGCACGCGCGCTCGCGGGGAAAGATCCCTCGACTCCGGCTGCGCCTCCGCTCGGGATGACTGTTTTGATACGGGTGCGCCTCCGCTCGGGACGACGCTGGTGGCGCGATATCGCGGTGTCAGAAGTAATGTCCGCACGCGGGGTAGAGATCCCTCGACTTCGGCTACGCATCCGCTCGGGATGACTGTTTTGACACGGCTGCGGCTCACGCTCGAGATGACTGTTTTGATTCGGCTGCGCCTTCGCTCGGGATGACTCTTCTTGACCCGGGTGCGCCCCTGCGGCGGGATCACGCGCGTGCTACGAAAACGCGCCGTATGAGAAGTGACCTTCGACCTCTGCTCTGTCCAACGGCAACGGAATTGTAGAAAACCCTTTCGGTGCGATTATCTCGCTGATGAGATGTCCAGCGAATCGCGAGGGTACACGCGGATCGCCGGGACGGGCGTCATCTGCGCATAAAAAGCCGAAGGGGACGGCTACAATCGGATCGTGACCACCCAGATCGAAATCTTTTCCAACCTCAGCGCGCGCCAGCGGCAAGCGGTGCAACACCCGAGCGGCCCGTTGCTGATCGTGGCGGGTCCCGGCAGCGGCAAGACGCGCGTCATCGCTCACCGCATCGCCTACCTGGTGTCCGTCGAGGGCGTCGCGCCGTGGCGCGTGCTGGCCGTCACGTTCACCAACAAGGCGGCGCGGGAACTTCGTGAGCGCGCCGAGGGGCTTGTCGGCGGCGCAAACTCCGGATTGCAGGTCCGGACCTTCCACTCGTTTTGCGCGTTCGTGCTCAGGCGGGACGGCGGCCGGATCGGGCTCGACCCCGCTTTCTCGATCTACGACGGCGACGACCAGCAGCGGTTGGTGCGGAGCATCCTTGAGGAGATGGACCTCGACCCGAAGCAGTTCGCCCCGCGAGCCGTCCTCGCCGGCATCTCCGACGCTAAGAACAAGATGATCGACGACTCGCGGCTGTCGAAGCTCACAAAGAGCTACTTCGAGGAAGTGGTGGCCCGGGTGTATGCCCGTTACACCGAGCTTCTCGGCACCGCCAACGCCGTCGACTTCGACGACCTTCTCCTGCGCGCCCACACGCTGTTTGAGGACTACCCGGACGTTCTTGAGACGTACCAGGAGCGCTACCGGCATGTGCTGGTCGACGAGTTTCAGGACACGAACGCCATCCAGTTTTCGCTGGCACGCCTGCTCGCGGGCAAGCACAGGAACATCTGCGTCGTCGGCGACCCCGATCAGTCGATCTACTCGTGGCGTCACGCCGATATCCGGAACCTGACGGACTTCCAGACGGTGTACCCGGACGCGAAGATCGTCACGTTGGACCAGAGTTATCGCTCCACCCAGACCATCCTGGAAGCCGCGTCCGGAGTTATCTCCAATAACGACGAGCGGCTAAAAAAGGACCTGTGGACCGATAACGACAAAGGTAGCCCGATCACCGTCGGCGAGGCGTACGACGAGGACGAGGAGGCCAGGGTCGTTCTTCAGGAGATCAACCGGCTGGTCAACGAAGAGGAGTACGACCGGAACGAGATCGCCGTCATGTATCGCACCAACGCCCAGTCACGGGCGATCGAGGCGGCGTGCAACCGGCATGGCATCCCCTACCAACTGGTCGGCGGGACAAAGTTCTACGAGCGTAAGGAGATCCGGGATACGGTCTCGTACCTGCGCTTGACTGTGAACCCATCGGACGACGCGGCGCTTGAGCGGATTATCAACGTGCCTGCGCGCGGCATTAGCCAGCGCAGTGTGGACGCCCTCCGCAGCGCCGCTCGCGCCCGCGGCACGTCCATACTCAACGTCATATTTCAGGCCGGCGACGATGAACACGGACTCGCAGAGGTCCTCAACGCGAGGGCGGTCAAATCCGTCGCTGCGTTTGCGGACCTGATGGAGCGGTTGATCGAGCAGAGCATCGTTCTCTCGCCCGTCGAACTTCTTGACCTGACTCTTGAGCGGAGCGGCTACAAGCGGTTAGTCCAGGAGGACAAAGAGCGGGGCGAGGAGCGTTGGGACAACATCCTTGAACTTCGCGGCTCGGCCTCGTCGTTCGACGGCCCGGAACCGCGGGAGCGGTTGATCGAGTTCCTTGAGAACGTCGCCCTTGTGTCCGACATCGATTCTCTTGAAGACGATCAGAACGCGATCACGCTGATCACGCTCCACCAGGCCAAGGGGCTTGAGTACGACGCCGTGTTCATGATCGGCCTCGAGGAAGGTCTACTTCCCCATTCCCGGTCGATGGAGAGCGTTGCAGATCTTGAGGAAGAACGCCGGCTTTGCTACGTCGGGATGACGCGCGCCCGCAACCGTCTCTACATGTTCCATGCCTTCCAGCGCGGCTTCCGGGGCTCACGCGGGGCCATGCTTCCGTCACGTTTCCTCGACGAGATACCGCCCGGCTGTGTCGAAGCGGTCGCGATACGGCGCACCGTGAGGCGGGTCGACCCCGGCGGCGCGCTTTCGTACGACCCGGCTGGCCTCAAACGGCGCGCGGCGGCTCCGGCCCCGGTCCGGTCGCGCACGGGAGCGTTCCGGGTCGCGGATCGCGTAAGGCACGAAACGTTCGGGGAGGGCATCGTCATCGAGGCGATCGACTCCGGCGGAGACATGGAAGTCACCGTGGCGTTCGGGAGCGGCAACGGGATCAAGAAGTTGATGGCGG
>JAQBUX010000011.1 GCA_027623795.1 Chloroflexota bacterium | reverse complement strand
CCAGGACCGGACTCATCTGGTCGACGCAAAGTTCGGTGTGGAGGGGGTCAACGTAGTCATTCGGCGCGATGGGCGGGTGTTCTCGGCCGAAACCGACGAGCGAGGCGTCTTCGCCATCGAGAACCTCCCGCTTGACACTCAGGACGGGTTGATCATCGAAACCAGTTTCGCCGTCGAATTTTCGCACCCTGATTACCTTCCCCTTGATGAAGACCTGATCCTCGCTGACGGAGAGGGCGTGTACCGGATTGTGAGGGAATTGCCCCAGCTCGCCGCCGGTGGATTTCTTGAGATATCGATCGCCGTCACAGACCAAAACGGTAGTAAGACGGCGGGGATCGGCGCCCTGGAGAGTCTCCAGAATCTCCGGACGATGGATCTGTATGACGCCCGCTTTCTGGAGGATGCCGATACCGTCGAGATACCCAACCTGATTTCGATACGCGCCCGTCCCGGACAGTACCGCGCACGGGTATGCCCGGAAACCCCCGGCCTGCTCGGGTGTTTCGATCATTTCTGGACCAGCACCGGCGGAATAATCGACACCCTCGACCTGTCGCTGAACTGCGGAGTCGGGCCTCGCGAGGTCAGGTGTGGCCTGGACGGCGGGATCAACGCCGTTCCGGACGGCCATATCCAGGTCGCCGGGTACGTATACAGCGCCTCCACCGGCGATGCGCTCAAGGATGCCCGGGTAACCGTGTCTATTGACGTACTGACCGAGTACTGTTCAGAGACTTGCACCGGGCTCGTCAGGGAGTTCTCCGCCACCGCGCCAACCGGGCCGAACGGCCGTTATCAGATCAACTTCCAGATCCCGGAGTCGAACGCCGGGGCTGACCTGACAGGCTGGTCATGGGAAGGTGGAGATCAACTGATAACGGTGACGAGCCCCGGGCACGAGACTGCTGAGGAGGCTGGTCCCCCCAGCGCTATCCGCGGTTTCAGCGGCAGTCAGGATTTCTATCTGACGCCCTCGGTCCAGCTTAATACGCTCATTGTGGGCGCTACATCGGAAGGTTTACCGGTCTCCGGGTTCGACCCGGGCCTCGGTTCGCCGATCACCGCGGGCCCCGGGCGCGCCACGATCACCTTATCCCCACTGGGGGCTGATCTTGGGACCGGTTCAGACGGCTCGGTCTCCTTCAAAGTTCCAGCCGGGACGACAAGCGTTATCGTAAACGCACCCGGCCACTACCCCTACGCTGCCAACGGACTGGTCGTCGGCGCCGGAAGCGATGAGTCGGCGGAGGTGCGGTACACGCTCCCCATCGAGCAGATCCCCCCGGCGCTAGTCCTGCAAGATTCGTTCGAGGTCACACATCTTGGCGACGGCCGCCCTCTAAAGGGTTTCGTCTTGCGCGGCCTGTCGTCTCCCGCGACCTCGGCTCGCTGGGAAGTGACCGTCAACCGGAACGGAGTCCGTCCTCTGAGGAACGGCTTCGGCGATCCGGTGGAGAGTGTCGACCTCGTCATCCATGTGTCCGAGGCCTGTCCCGGGACAGCGCTCCGGACCGGGGCCCTTCAACTTCGAGGGGGTCTCCTCTCCGGGAGTGCAGACGGCGTAGGGACCTGGGGCGGCCAATTTGACGTCGCCGATCTTCCCTGCGGTGTCCTGGGATGGCGTGTTGAGGCCCGGACTTCTCGATCATTCGTCACCCTCGGATTCGATTGGCCGCTCTGGCCATCCGGGCAACGATATCCGCTCTCCTTGCTGGTGGACCTGGCCGGGCTATCCGCGACGGCCGAGGTCGATCGCGCTACGACCACGCCCGGCTCCTCGTTGTCATTCGACACGACGCCGGGGACCATCCAGATCAGTCGCGACGGTGAGTATCTGAGATATGAGATACCCGATATCGCCGTCACATCCAATTTCGGACCACCGAAGTCCGGCTCCCTCCTGGCAGAGCTTTCCGGGGCTGCGCCGCGGTTTGAGCATGTGCAGGCCCCGCTCGCGACGGCGATCCTCGACGGCGCAACCGGGCTGTTAGATCTCGTTCCTTCCGCCGCGGGAGCATCGCCAGCAGTTGGTTCGACCCAGTACGCGATCTCGGCGGAAGGATTGTTCAGCATTGATAGCTCCGCCACAACGGCCGCTCCGAGGGCAGATCGTTGGAACGAATCGTTCAGGGCCGCGGTGGACGAAACACGAGACGTGACGCTTGACGTTTCACTTCTGCCACCGGCGGCGGCCGCCCTGATCGCCCGGACAGGCGCGTCCGGCGTCGATGGCGGTGTGACTGAGGGACTGAACGCGGACGCGTCCTGGGACCTTGCCGCACCCCCTCCCCCCGGGATAGCGCCGCCGATCGCCGGGCAAAGAAGTGTCGTTCCCGGCACTCGCTTCGAGATCGTCTCGAAGGCCGAATTTGAATTCGGCACATCTGTGATGAGCCATCTGAAGGTCGATGGGAGGTTGGACTCGCGTTCGGTCCCAGTATTCGCCGTGGCGGACGAGAGCGGTTCCATCCGGGAGGCCGGAACCGTGGCATCCGGCGGAGTCGCCGTCTCAAGTGAAGTCTGGTCGGCGTGGATATCGGGCCGGGAGATGGAAGATTTCACGTTCTTCGATCGGGATGCCGGTCCGAACGGCGCAGCCGACTCGACGCCGATCACAGCCACTCTGGAGTGGTCCGCTGGACCTGAGACGGTCTTTAGCGGGCCGGGTCAAGGCATCGCCGGGGGGATCCTTGGAACTGGCGGGTTGTCGCGGCCAGCCGTATCGGCGGCACGTGACGAAAACGGCAAGATATTCATACCATTCGTATCTGGAAACCCCGGTTCAGCCTGGCCCGGTTCGGTCGGATTGTCTCTACTGCAAGCGGGCTCGCAAACCGGCGTCTGGTCGTCATCCAACCCGGTCGACCTGCGGCCCGGGGGGATGGCGGTGGATACGGCGGTGACGTTTGGGTCCGATGGTGGGGCGATGCTGGTGTGGTCCGCCATTCCGGATGTTGGAGACGATCCGCGCTCCTTTATTCATCGGGCTTCAGGCTCAGAGATTTACTACAGCCGCCTCGATGCTGGCGCCGGGATCTGGTCCGAGCCACAGGCGCTCACGGCCGACGATAGGCCGGATTTCGCCCCGGTCATCGCAGCCGACGGAGACGGTCGACTGGTTCTCGCATGGGCGCGCGACATGGACGGAAACGTGACGACCGCCGACGACATCGTCGTGTACGCATCCGAATGGGTGGGCGGTCGATGGTCAACTCCGTCGCCCGTGATGCACGCCCCGGGCGCTGTATCAGAGCTGTCGGTGTCTGCGGCGCGCGGTACGGCTGTGGTTGGAGTCGTTGCGGACGCGCCGCAGTTTGGCCGATCTGTGGTCCTCAGCTTCAACAGCCTGGGAAGATGGAGTCCCGTTAGCGTTCTGGCCGGAGGACGTCAGGGTCTTACGGACGTGGCTGTGCTGATGGATAGACCGGGACTCGCGGTCGTGGCATGGAACGAGACGGACGACGGAGAGGGTGGCTCGCGCATCGTCGTCGTTGATGCCACCTCCGCGGGTGTTCGCGGGGAGGTCGTCATTGCCGATGCGGTCCAGGATTTCGTGGACCTCGCCCTCATTCCGGTGGCTGGCGTCCGACATATCGCCTGGGTTAGCGACGGAGGGTTGAAGGTCTACGGCAGTCGCCAGGGTCTGGACGGGTGGTCCGTTCCGTCCTCGGCCGATCTCCCCTCCGGGCAGTCGTCGAGGTTGATCGCGATGCCCGGAGAGAACCCCGGCGCCGTTCTCACGGTTCACGAGACCGATAGCGGAGGAACCCCGGGTCTGTCTCTAATCGCCCTCGAGGTCCGTTAACCGTCCCAACGGTACACGCCGGGAGCGGTTACGCTCCGTAGCGCGCCGGCCACAACAGCGAGCGGAGGGCGCCGACCGGCCGCCTGGCCCCGAGTCCGATTAGTCCGATGCCGAACAACGCATACTCGCCGCCGATCGCTCCCGAACTCCCAAGCGGGACGTTGCATCCCATGATCGTTCCGCCGGCCTCCTCGGCTGTGCTTGAGGCATGCTCCCCCGATTCGGCTTCCGCCGCGTCGAGCGCGGCCTGTTCAGCTTCACGGTCGAACGATGGGTCTTCGACAATTTCTGCCGGGCCTGCGTCGGGCGCTACGCCAGCGACCTCCGCGGGTTCGGCTACGGCAACCGGAGGCTCTTCGAGCGTCTCGATGGCGTCGTCCGGCCTGTCTTCCGGATTGTCGACCGCCTCCACGGGCGCGTCCAACCGGGGCGGCGCCTCATCCGGGGGCAAAACATCCTCTGGGCCGGCGGCAAGGTCCTCCTCAATCGTCGTGCCCGGCGTCGTCGCATCGTCCACGACCACGTCCACAGGCGCGGGATCCGTAGGGTCTACGTCAGGAGGAACAACCACGGCCGTCTCCACTGCTGGAGCTTCTTCTTCGGGCTCGGGGACGATTGCGGGTGACTCTTCGACGGGCGCGGGCACGGGGGGATCGACGTCGATCTGGAACACTGTCGTCGCGATCCCGTGCGCATTTCCGGCGTCGTCTACGGCCGTGATTTCAAAGACGTGGACGCCCTTTTCGTAGCCATCGGGCTTTACGCCGGCGGCGCTCAGCTTCCATGTGACACCGCCGTCCGCTGTCGTCATCAACGACGCTACCGGCTCCCCGTCCAGTGTCGCGTGGGTGACGCTCATCCCGGCAAGGTTATCGCCGGGATACTCGCCCAGCTCCGCCGCATAGCTGGCGATGATGTCTGGAAAAGAGTCCGAGACGCTCCCCGTTGGCGTCAGCGCAGGCGGCGCAACCATGCTGTCCACCTGGAACGTGACCGCCGGGGCCGTACCGAGGTTGCTGGTTACATCGAAACCCGTTGCGCTGACGGTCTTCACACCCTGTCCCGCGTCAAGATCCGTCAGCGTAGCGACATCGAAATCAAGTTCCCACCGCTTCTCCGCCACCTTTGTCGGAGTGCCACGCGTCAGTCCGTTTACGGTGATCGAAGGAGGCGAAGCCAGGAGCTCGTCGGACTCGACGCCGATCTTGATTAACGAGTTCGTGGCTGGACGGTCGACGTCGATCTTCAGCACCGGCGCGATTTTGTCCGTGATCGTGACCGGAATCGGGCTCGTCTTGAGTCCCGAGAGATCGCTCACCGAACCGGTTACGACCGTCAGTGTCGCAGGCCCCGGCGCCGGGTTTTTTATAACGGTCAAGAATATGTCGTTGGGAAGTACCGCGTACGTTGACGCCGACATGGCAGGCGTATCGTTCACACGGAAGCCCGAAGCGACAATCGATGGCACCGATATTTTCTCTGAGAAGACCACGCGAACGCTTGTGGCAAGACCCGTCTTGACCGTTTTTGCGACAGTGTCGTACCACTCGCCGGCAATGACGCTGGCGACAAACGGCGGGTTCTGGTCTGAAGTGAAGATGTGGACCTGGTCCCCGGCCGTAACTGCGTCGGCATCGCTTCGGCCTCCGTTGCCGACGGTATCGGAGGCGGTCACGTACCAGGTCCTGAGACCGTCGGCCGCCGACGGGATCAGAGCGCGCACAACGATTCCAGACGCCTCGGTCGTGGTCATCGTGTTGTCGGGCAGAATAATCGTGCCCGGTTCTGTGAATGTGTTATTACCATCGCTGTCGAGGTGGAACCGAATCGAGTTGACATCCACTCCTGAGTCGCCATCGCTAATACGTGCCGTCAGGAACGACGAAAAGGTCTGCTCGAACGCGTTGTGGGCCGGGGACAACACGGTGACGGTCGGCTTCACGCCATCGACCAGTATCGTGTCGCTCACCAGCGAGAGCGGTTCCGTGTCCGTGTAGTTGACGGTCACGAAGTCGTTGTGGACGGCCTTGATGTCCGGTCTCGCCGTCGCCGCCGGGACTGTTGCATTAGTCGTGACCGTCGCCGCACCGGTCTCGAATGTCCCGCTGAACACGCCCGAGTCTGCCGCCGTCTCCTGGAGCGTGAGGTCGAAACCCACCGCGTCGCTCGAAGAACTCACCTTGACGGCCAGCGTGTCGATACGCTCCGCGTTGTAAGTCAGGGTGAACGGTTTCGGCGCCAAAACATCGTTGCGCAGTTGGACCGTGAACACGCCGTTGACCGATATGACGGACACCACGATCGCGTCCGGAACAGAGATCGTCATATCGGACGCCGATACGAGACCGTCCGCGTCACGATCGGCCACGAGTGGGTGGGCCGTCTGGAATATGAACATGCTGCCTGAGAGCGCCACCGGCAACGAATAAGCCGTCTTGCCCGCGGCCTCTGCGGTGTACACGGCCGGCGTCGACGCGCCAGGGTCCGTCACCGATACGGCGACCGTTCCACCGATGCGGACGCGGTTTTCCTGGATTGAAACGCTACTTGAAGTCACGGCGCGGGCCGATGGAGACTCGGGCGCGACAAAAAGAACAATCACAGCCACGAGCGCCATGAAAAACAGGGCCGGGCGTATGACGTACGTTCGGATTCGGATCGACCTTCCGTTTGTTGCGGCCTCAGGAAAAGTTGTCCGGAGACCGATCACACAACGGTAGGACGGTGTGGTCGGCGGGGCGTCGGGGCTGGGTTCAGTTCACGTATGGCTCGATGCACGCATGTCGGCACACAGGTACGCACGCACGGGGCGCGACGTTCGTCCGGGGGTGAGTCGGCGAGCACGCGCCTGAGACGTGTCTGACGCCAAAACTACCGTAGAGGTCTGGCCAGTCTAGTAGTCACCGGGGTCGTTATACCGGACGAGTCGGAACACGTGATAAACGAGGCCCATCACATTCGCCGAGACGGCGCCGATCAAGAGGGACCACCGGATACCGTCCTGCGTTGGAATCCGGATCGCTCCGCCGGGGATCCTCCCGAAGTACTGCGACTTGAGTTCCTCGATCCCCCGGTCAAAACCGTAGTCGTACCCGAACCACCCGCCGGCGAATGCGCCGATCGCGATCAATGCGAGCGCAATGAGTCGTATGCGCCACTCCGCCTGAAACTTGAACCAGGCCGCGCCGGTCGCAATCGTCACCACCAGCGCCATCGTGTTCACGACGGTAAACGTCTGCGTGTCCAGGCCAGACAATGGCGGGAAAGATACGGTCCAGAACAAGAACCCGACGAACCCGAGCATCAACGCGGCGATCAACCCGAATAATGCCCGGCCGATGGTCGTGATCAGGAACATGTCCAGTGAGGCCATGGGTTACCTAGTTTTTCAGACCAGCCCTGCATCGCAGTGGCATGTGGAAATGTTCGCAGACGCGGCGGTATTGCGGCTGATGGGCATGACCGATCATCGGGAGCTCAGCGCTCGCGACGGCGCTTCGATGATTGCCTACGCACTCAATTCTATCCGTGATTCACCCTGATTCGACCGATTTCCGCGATACGAGCGACAAGCTGTCGTCCATTGACCGATCATCTCACCGACCGGAATGATCCTTGCCGGTCAAGACTCCACGGTAGCGGCCAGGCCACGCAATTCTTGCGGGTTCAGCGTCAAATCAGGCCGGGCGCCGACGGCTCTCTCATCTGGACGGCCTGCGGTCTTATTTGCCGCGAATTCGGAAGAGGAGTGACGATGCCAACGGAGGGACGGTCATTCCCCCGCCTGCGCCTCCGCCAACGTCTGTTGCAGCGCCTCCGCCAGCGCCGTCTCGTCTGATGCGGCGGCCGTTTCGCCGCGGCCCGTGTATATCGCCGCGAGGCCGATATGCGAGTCGACCGCCTCTTGCGACTCGGGAGAGCGCTCGATAGCGGTCTCGTACGACGTTATCGCATCGTCCAGACGCCCGAGGCGTTCCAGACCCACGCCCCGCAACCACCATGCCTCAGCGTTTGCCCTCGCAGCCGCCTCCATTACGAGGGCACGATCGGCGTACTCCACACCCAGCGCATCTTCGCCTACGGCCAGCAACCCACGAGCGGCTTCCGTTTGCGTACCCGGGAATGAAGGCTGGCTTGCCGCTATCGAAATGTAACGGTCGCGTGCCAGCTCCGCGAACTCGGTTCTGCCCAGTCCAGCGAGGCGGCTTTCTGCCTGCGCCATACGTTTCTGCGTATTGATGGCCCTGGGGTCGCGCTCCGCGTAACGTGCGGCGGCTGCGAGCGCACGCTCCCAACCGAGGATGGCGAGTTCCCGACTACCTCCAGATTCTTGAGCGCCCGCCGCCTCCCGAAACAGATCGTTAATCTCAAGGTGATACGACTGGACGCCCGGGTCGATTTCGACCGCCCGCTCATACTCCGCGAGCGCCTCGTTCGCCAGCCCACCTGCTCTCAACTCGAGAGCGTCTCTGGCGATCGCACTCGCCCGTAGCGTCTGAACGTCCCGGAAGAACAACAGACCGGCGGCGACCACCGTGACAAGCACAGCCACGCCGATCGCGGCATAGCCGGAGCCCGCCGCCCCTGTTCGAACGACGGCGCGATCGCGACGCCGCGAGCGCGCGCTGCCATGTGTCGGCGGTTCCTCCGGGGATTGTCCGGAAACTTCTGCGACAGATGTCGGCGCTGACCGGTGATGGGCGATCTCCCCGACCGCAATCAGGAGACCCATGAGCGCCCAGAATGGCAGCAAATCACCGACACGCGCGACTCCCACCATCTGTTCGATTGCGCGGCCGATCATCGCCGCGAGCACTCCGGCGGTGGCGATCGCGAGCCACTCACCGCCCCTGCCCGCCTGTTTCTCGACTCGAAGGACGCGTAACGCCGCGTAGACAGCCAGCAGGATCAGGGCGAGAAAAGAGGCGAATCCGGCGATTCCGAGTTCGATCAGAAGCTGGAGCAGGTAGTTGTGGGCGTTTGCGGCGATCGATCCAACCGGCTCGACATCAATTCCCAGGGGATATGAGTAGAAGAACATTTCCGGGCCGTAACCGACAACCGGTCTGTACAGGCTCGCCGCTCCAGACTCTTCTGGCTCCCAGTCACGGCTGGCCGTCAATTCAAGGACGGACTCCCATATCGTGATGCGCTGGCCCAGGGTGCTTGTCGTCGAACCACCACCGCCCAGATCGCCCAGGCCGCCCAGGTCGCCCAGGCCACGCTCCGCACCCTCGGCCGAGCCCGGGATGAATCCGATGACGAAGGCGATTACGATCCCCGCGCCCGCCACGGACAGGGCTGTGACGAGGACACGTCTCTCAAGCCACACGAAACCGATCACGCCGAACGAAAACGCTCCGGCGGCATAACCGATCCACGGGCCCCTGCTGCCCGTGAACCACAGGGCGGCCAGTTGTATTCCCAGCGCAAGAGCCCCGGCGACGAGCCAGCCGCGCCGCCCGCCCCGGGCTTCGTTCACGGCTGTCGCGACGGTGAGGGTTGCCGACATCACGAGAAATGAGCCGAACAGAATCGGATTCCCGAACGAGGAAAATATCCTGGCGGCATCTTCCCCCGGTCCCAGCGGATCCCATCCGAACCGCTGAGCAAGGCCGTATATAGCCGCAACTGTCCCGGCGCCGACCAGCGTCAACATCAACCGTCTAACCTGATCGGCCGTTCGAAGGCGCAGGGCGACGGCGAAGAACACCGCCAGCAACACGAGAAACGCATACAACTCGTACCCGAGATCGGTCGGGTCGCGGCCCCAGAGGCTGACGCGCACTACCGGCGACAACAATGTCGAGATGATCGCAGTGATGCCAAGCGCCGCCGCGGCGACTATGGCCCACCTCCCGGGTTGGCGTCCGACCCAATCTTTGAGCCGGGACAGGTCCGGAATGGACCACGACCCGGGAGTAAGCGCTCGGTCCCACACCCAGGCCGCGACGATCACCAACCCGACGAGGTGGAGCAGCAGGTACTTGGGATCGTTGTAGAAGCTGAACAGATTGCGCGGGTTGAACAGCAAGGGAACCAGCGCGACGCCCGTGATCCAGGCTCCCTCGATCACCAGGTCTGGAAGCGTCCGGGATGCGCCACGTCCGCCAGACCGAACGCGAGACCGGACTGAGGATGAGCGAGCGCGGTTTCGGGTCATGTGGCTTCAGTATTCTCGTACGGCGTCGGATTTCCCAGGGCAGCGGAGAACCCGAGACCTCTATCCAGATCGGTTTGCCATTATATGGAGACGATGCGCCGCCCCATCACCGGATCGTAGTTCACTCGTTTTCCGCAATCCGGCCCGTGCTATCCCCGGCATCGGCGAGGGCCGTTCGCCATATTCCCCGGTGGTTAGCACAGCCCCATCACCGGTGACTTCTCCTGCGTGATCCCACGCGTCTACACCGTTCCGCGACCGTCCTTCCGCCCAACCGCCACCGATTGATCCCCTGAACCGGGAACCGGGGATCGGTAACGTTCTGACTCGGGGTGCACCGGCATGGGTGGCCGATGTTCCCGGGCACGACGGCCTTCAGGGCACGACCGGACGTCGGAAGATACGACGGACCGGAAAGGGTGAAACATGACCGATATCCGCAAATCGGCGAACTGTCGTATCGCGACGATTGCCGTTTGCGTCGCGAACACAGCGGTGGGCGACCATCTGATCAGCCATGACTCCGGCCCGCGGTCATTCGCGGCGATCGGGAGCTATGCGTTGAGCCCGCTCGCGATCGGTGTCCGGCATCGGGACCTGGTCTACGCCCCGCAACGGCCGAGCGACATTCGCGCCGCGCCGTCAACGCCACCGGGCCCACTTGCGACGAGAGGCGACCTCATGGCTCCGCCCGATAAGTCGTCACGGGAATATGCGTCAGCAACCAACCGGCACACCGAAACAAGCGCCGCCAAAACCGTCGCGCGACCGGCATCTTCGGCGTTGAGCTCATCCGTGACCGCCACGTCAATTTGAAAGGGAACCATGTCTTCTTTAAACGTGATACTGGTCGATGACGAGGAGTTCCTCCGGGACGTGATCGAGGAAGGGCTGGTGGAACTATTCGGTTGCACAGTGCGTTCAGCGCCGGACGGCGCGACCGGGCTCAAATGTCTTCGAGAGGGGGGCGCCGATGTCCTGCTGCTTGACCTTCTCATGCCGGGTCTCAACGGATTCGACGTCCTGGAACAGCTCCAGACGGGCGAAGATACGGCGAACAGGCCGGGCATCGTGGTCGTCATGAGCGGGCTCACAGACCGCTCGACGATGCAAACGCTGCGAAATTTTGGCGTCGACGCGATCCTGCCGAAGCCGTTCTCGTTCAAAGAACTTCGCGCCGTCATGCGCCTTGGGGAGCCGCGCGAATACGGTGAGGGCCGGCTGGCGACTCAATCGGCCTGAACTAATCCAGCGTCGCGACCATGATTCAGGCCGCGGGCTCTTCTATCCCGGTTTCTCGGGCTGCGCCGCATTCCAGCGCCGCAACCTCAGCTACCCACGCCCGCTTGTCCCAGATCTCGATCACTTCGCCCACTCCGACAACGAGGACCTCGTGGTCGATGCCGGCGTACCAACGCACGAGTTTCGGCAGTTCCAGTCTGCCCTGGCGATCGATTTGCTGGTCATTGGCGGATGCGAACACAATCCGGGCCAGGCGTCGCGTCGTTGCATCCGTCGCCGGTAGTTCACCTATCTCGGCGGCGATTCGCTCCCAGCCATCTTTGGAGTAGACCGAGACGCAACGCTCAAAGCCTCGTGCCACGATAGCGCCTGCGGAAAGCGCCTCGACGAACGATGAAGGAACAGCCACCCGGCCGTGGCTGTCCACATGAGCTTCAAACTCGCCCGAAAATGACACGGTCGGCCGATCCTCCGAATGTCAGTGGGCCGCGACGGAATCTCCGCCGATCTCCACAGCCGCACTCAGTGTGACCCGAAGAGGCTCGGGGAGGCTAGCGCGAATCTCCCGACAGCCGATTGGAGCAGCCACGTACCGACCGCCGTGGTGAGACGAGCGGACGGCTTAAGGCGCAACCTGGTCGATCACCTCGCCGAGCCGGTTTGAGGCGGTGGTCATTATGCCGATCGCCTCAGTCAGAGCGTTCTGTGCGACATTTACGTTTTGACGCTGGATGGCATCCAGGCTCTCGTTAACAAGGCGTCCGGCCGTCGCGAGATCGGTCAGCACACCCGTCAACTTCTCGTGGACCTCAGCCCGATCGGACGGCACGGCAAACTCTTCCGCGGTCACCGAGTACCGCCTGAACTGTGAAGAGAGTTGTCGAACGTCGTTGACCCAGATCGGGTTTCCGGAATCCGGAAGGGCGAGAAGCTGAAGCACCCGCGCAAGGTCGACGCCCGCACGCGAGGCCACGTCGTCGGCCGCGTCCCTGTACACCTCGTCCGGGTCTGGTACGACGGTCGGGACCGCGGCCGCTTCCGGTGTTGCGGTCGGACCTGCGACAACGGGACGACTGTCGATGAACTGTTGGACCTGTTCCGGCTCATCCGAAACCGTGGCCCCAAGAACAATCAGCGCGCCACCGATTACCGTGGCGCTAACACCGCCGACCAGAGCGTTCCCCTTGCTGCCTTTCATCACGGAGCTGACGTACGCCAACCACGCCAAGCCACTCAACGCAGCGAAAGCGCCAAGGACGATCAACAATGTTGCCAAGTAAAGGTTTCTCGGTCCGGTCGAGCCTTAACGGCCCGTCCTCGGTCTAATGACGGCTCCGGCCAAACAGCCGATGTCCATTATGAAGTCTCGGGAACCAACGACGCATAGCGGGGCCAGTCCGGGCCGGGACCCTGCTGTCGCCGCCCTTTGTATTACGTAGGCGAATCTCGGATCGCTTTCCCGTTCGCCGTCATCACGGTACGCCGGCTCGTTTCCCGGGCGTCGAAACTAGTCGAAGAAGTCGGCGTCTTCCGGCCGGAGGTGTGGAGTGGTCGCCTCTCTGTTGAGGGTGACTCCCAGTCCCGGCGTGTCCCAGACGTCGATGAAACTGTCCTTCACGATCGGGTCCGGCAAGCCGTCAACGATGTCGTACCACCATGACGGATTGCCTGTCGGGTACTCGAAGCCGATGTAGTTGGCGGGCAAGGTCGCCGCAACGTGTACCTGCGCGGCGAGGCCGATCAAGCCGTCCCCCGTGCCGTGCGGCGCGATCATTATTCCGTGCAGGTCTGCGTACTCCGCGATCCACTTCAACTCCGCAAGCCCGCCGACGTCCGCAAGGTCCGGACCGACGATGTCCACCGCCCGCTTTTCGATCAGGTCCATGTAGTTCTGACGGAGATAGATCTGCTCTCCCGTGTGGATCGGTGTCGTCGTATATGGCGTGACCTCACGATAAAGATCGGCCAGAACATACGGGTTGTAATCGCCGGTGATCATGTCCTCGAGCCACATTATGTTGAGATGCTCGACGGCTTTTGCCAGTTTGAGGGCGTCCTTGACCGTAAATCCTGGACCGCAGTCGAGCGCAAGCCCAACCTCGTCGCCCAGCACGTCCTTCATAGCCTCGATGCAGGCGATTGTGTGCTTCATCCCTCGCTCGGTGATCAGACCCCGGTTCGGGTGACGGCCTGAAGAGTCAAGCTCGCCGTAGAAGTAGCCGGGCACCTCGCGGACCATCGATCCGTGGAACGCGATGCCCTGCTTGATGATCGAGAATCCCTCGGGCCGCGCCTTCATCCAGCGCATCTCTTCTGCGTAGTCCTCTGGTTGGGAGTCAGACATCGATCGGCGAATGCTGCCGTTGTAGGTCAGCACGCGGTCCCGCACTTTTCCACCGAGCAACTTGTACACCGGCACGCCGGCCGCCTTGCCAGCCACGTCCCACAGCGCCATCTCGATTGCGCTGACAGCGCTTCCCCAGGGCTTGAAGCTACCCAGGCGCCGAATCTTGAGCATCACGCGTTCGACATCGGTCGGGTCCATGCCGAGGATCAGGTCTTTGTAGTACAGGAAATGCCACTTTAAGTCCTGCTTCGCGTTCTCCGCCTGACCCAACCCCTCGATTCCTTCATCGGTCTTGATCCGGACCACCGGGTTTTGGCCAATGACGGCGACTTTGAGATCGGTAATTTTCATCGAGGTTCCTCATACTTGCGGAGCGCTTGTGGTCGCGCGATGACGGTCTACGACGCCGTATTCCGGGAATTCTGGCGAGAATTGAAGGGGCGGGGACCCGCCTACGGCAAGTCCAGATCAAGCCCCAATTCGGTTGACGCCGTCTGGAACCACTCGATCACCTCGCGGTGGTACGGGATTCCTTCAGACCGACGTTTCTCGGTTTCCTCGAATTCCGACAGACCCGGGTAGAACACACGCTCATGTCCTGGAGCGGGTTTGGTGTTCGCCAGCCCCTCCAGGAAGTTGTCCATATCATCCTTGAACTTCTCGACATCCATGAACGCATCGATCTTCCACGCCTGGAAGTAGTGCGCCGTCTTCTGGTGGATGAATCCCGGTCCCGCCCCGGAGAGCTGCCCGGTCATGACGTCCACGACCGCGGCGAACGCATAGCCCTTGTGCGAGCCGTTCTCGCGCGTGCCGCCAAACGGCAGCATGAAGTAGTTTTCCGGTATGCCGTCCGTCTCGTGGTCGATGATCGTGCCGTCCGGCCCCGCGACCCAGTTCGGGATCAGCCCTGCGCCGACGCGACGTGCGAGTCTGATCTTGTTTCCGGCTACCTGGGTTGTCGCTACATCAAACAGAAATGGCGGCATGCGTCGTGCCGGCGCGGCGTACGCGATCGGATTCGTCCCAAATCGGGGTTCGGCGCCGAACGTTGGCACCGCCTGCACCCCGCCGCTGCCCGTCATCGCCATCCCGATCATGTCTTCCCGTGCCGCCATAGCGGCGTGATACCCGGCGCCCGCGAGGTGGCCGGAATTCGTCACCGAGACGGCGCCCTGGCCGTGTTTGTCAGCCTTCTCCATCGCGAGCCGCATCGCCATGGGTCCAACTTGCGCCCCGAGGCCGCGGTCGGCGTCCCACGTTGCGGTGGTGTCTGACTCCCGGACCGTTTTGATCTCCGGTCGCGGGTTTAACTGGCCGCTTGCGTAACCGGCGACGTATGAGCGAAGCATGTTCGAGACGCCATGCGTCTCGACCCCGCGCAGGTCGTTCATTATCAGCACATCGGTCGCGACGGCGGCGTCGTCCTCTGCCAATCCCATCTTCAGGAAGATCGCGTTGGTGGCGGCCCTGATCTTGTCTTCAGTTACGTAGATACGATCTGCGGCCGGTACCTTGAAGCGTTCGAGCATATTTGTCCCCGGTAAACCGATTCCAGGCCCCTGAGTATCAAGGGGTCGTGAGAGTTCATGGTCTCAGGCCAATGTGTGCGAGATATTAGACCTTCAGAGCGTCCGCCGCGCCCTCAGTGCGACGACCCATCGGGGCGACCAGTGCAAATGCCGCGCCCACGGCCGCTATTATCGCCACGAAAACGACCACCCCGTCGAAGTCCCAGTGCGTGTTGATGGCGCCCGCGACGACCGGCGCCGCCGCGCCGATCAACGCCCCACCGGCGAACAGCACGGCGACGGATGTGCCTTCCGATCCACGATCGGTCGAGTCCATCGCCGCCGCTACGATCACCGGCATTATGGAGAACAGGAACACGCCGAGCCCGATCATCGTGATCGTCAGCGGCCAGCCGTCGTCGGCCCAGAGGAACGCGAGCACGAGCACGCTTATGGCGGCGAGTGAGGCCGCCATCACGGGGCGACGGCCAAGTCGATCCGACATGACGCCGAGGAGAGGCGTGGACGCGATCCCCGCAAGGGTCAGAAGCGATATGTGTACGCCGATCTTCAGGTCGCTGTAGTCCAGCACGTCCGCCATGTAGATGACCAGGAATAGCTGGATAGAGTTGTGGGCGGCCCCGCGCAAAGCGTGCATTAGCGCCATCGAGAGAACGGACGGGTTGCGCAACAGGCGCCGTGAGGCCGTCACATAAGATCGCAGCGAGACTTCACTGCTCTCGGGCGTCGCCCGGCCTTTGAAACGGCTCAAGATGACGAGCACGGTCAAAACGGCGGGCAGGACGAGAAGCAACGAAACGGCACGCCAACCCAGGCCCGACCACTCGACGCCGAGATAGCTGAATCCGCCGAGTAGTAGCCCGATCATCGCCGGGGCGGTCGTGTTGCCTACCTGCGCGCCGGTGGAATGCGCCGCCATCGCGAAACCCCGGCGCTCGGGATAGCGGACCGCCAGCTCCGAGAAGGCCGGCGCGTGCCAGAGAGACGTACCGGCGCCAAGAACCATCAGCGCCAGCACGCTGAGCCAGTACCAGGACGAGATGCCGATGAGCAGGTAGCCGAGCGCGACGAACGCCATGCTCACCGCGAGGAGCATGGGAACGCGATGCCGGAACATGTCCGTCAGCACGCCGGCCGGCACGTTGGCCAGTCCCATAGAAGCATCCCGAGCCGCGAACATGCCGCCGATCGCGACGTCCGATAGATCGAGAGACGCTTTGATCTCCGGCACGAGGATCAAGATAGCGCCCTGGCCGAAGTGCTTTACGCCGTGGCCCGCCGAGATCCCGTACATAAGCCGGGAACTCTCGCGTGGGCGCGCCTCACCGTCGGAGATCATGGCGGCGTCGGACACGATCCCCGATTCTTCGTCGGCCGTCTCAGCAATCGCCAAGATTACTCATTTCGCCAGCCCGAATGGTCATGATCCAAAATCTCACGCACCCGCCGACACGCCCGTGAAGTGCGGCATCACGTCCGCTGCGAACTGTTCCAGTTGATCGACGATCACTGATTGCGGCGTGCCTATGACGCTCCCGGCGTTCACGAACTCAAGACCCGGATACAGGTCCTGGAGGGCCATCAGCTTTTCCACGATCAATTCAGGAGGGCCGCACAACCACTGACCCGCGGCGACGGCTTGCTCGATCGTCGGAAGGTCGGCCGATGGCGCCCGGCTGGGATCGCTCAACGCTGCGATCTTCTCGTCGTCCAGCCCGCGCACCATGCGCAGCGGACCGAACATCTTCATGTTCTCCTCGAAGTGGGTCTGCGCTTCCGCCATCGCCTTCTTCTCCGTCTCGGCGATGTGGAACGACACCCCGACGACCATGTCGGTCCCGAGCTCTGTCTCGCGGCCGCCACGCGCCAGCGCATCCCGCCATGCCTCCACGACCGGGCTCGGCGCGCCGCCGGAGGCCGCGCCGCCGCCGACAAGGCCCTTGATCCCGTGCTTCACCATGAAGTCCAGGCCTCGCTGGGAGGCGCTCTGGATCGGCTGATAGCACTCCACTGGCAAGTTCAGGGGGCGCGGCACCAGCGTGATCTCTTCCAGGTCGTAGTCCCGGTACGGCACGTTCGCCGGGATGTCGTAGTGCTTGCCATGGTGGGAGAACGACGGCTCGTTGAAGGCCTTAAACATGATGTCGACCTGTTCTTCAAATAGATCGCGGTTGGCCTCGTTGTCCAGCAACGGCGCGCCGAATGTTTCAACCTCACGCGTGTGGTAGCCGCGTCCGACGCCAAAGATCACCCGCCCGCCGGTCAGGGCATCCGCCGTGGCGTAGTCCTCGGCGAGCCGTAGCGGGTGCCACATCGTTGAAACGTTGAATCCGCACCCGAAACGTATGTTCTTCGTCCTGCCCGCGAGGTGCGTCGCGAGCATCAGGATGTTCGGGATGCACTCGTAGCCCTCATGCTGGAAATGGTGCTCGGCGAGCCACAGCGTGTCGAACCCGTTCCGGTCGAGGACCTGCGCTATCGCTTCCGCCTTGTCGAACGCCGTTACGAGCTTCTCGTTCGGTAACCGTCTGTCGTTGGCTGCGGTTCCGGCAAACCCGGTGCTCTCGAGATCGACATGCCCCGCGTATAGCGTCCCGAACTTCTTGATCATTCTCCAGAACTCACCCCGAGTCGAATCATGTTGGACAGGTTCGCGCGGTTCCAATGCCGGGCGATCTTAACCGCCAGCCACCGCGTCTGCGACGCCCTTTCGCTAACCGGCCACCGTGCCGAGCGCTGCGACCATCACCGACATGGGCGGCATCTCGAGGCGGGCAGCGCCGTCCTCGACGGCCACGCCGCAAGTCGATGGAACAACCGCCTTCGGCGCGTCCCAACTGTTCTGGGCCTTCGGATCGTCGCCGGTCAGTAGCCAGCCGTCACCAGCCCCTGACACCGACCGCCCGGAAATGTTGATTGTCACTCTCACCGATTGCGAGGGGTCACGGTTCACCACGAACGCAGTGGCTTTACCCGTCGCGCCGTCGTACGCCGCCGATACGTCCAAAACCGGCGTCTCGCCACGCTCCCCTGCCGTGTAAACGGGTCCGTCGACGACCGGCGTCAACGAAATTCCGGACGCAAGCTCGGCATAACGGACGATCGGGTGATAGATGGACTGGAAGAGAAGTCCGTCCTTCCGGGTCAGGACTGGCGCGATCACGTTAACGATCTGGGCCAGACAGGCGATTTTTACGACATCGGCGTTCCTGATGAACGCGTTCAGGTACTGCGCAATCACCAGAGCGTCTTCGAGGTTGTATTCCTCCTCGATCAGGTGCGGCGCACGGTCCCAGTTTCCGTGTGAAAAGTCGCCGCCCCGCGCCCGATACCAGACGTTCCACTCGTCGAACGACAGGTAGACCCTTTTCGACGATTTCTTGACGGCGCGAACGTAGCCGAGCAACGATCGATAATCCTCGATGATGCGCTCGATCTCCACGCCCTCCGCCAGGAACCAGGGCGTGTCGTCACGCTCGTTCCGCGAGTACCGATGCGCTGAGATGTAGTCGACGTGGTCCCACGTGTACTCAAGGGCCACGCGGTCCCACTCCATGTACTCCGGCATGTGGTTGCCGGAAGAGCCCGCGATTATGGTCTCGATCGTCGGATCGACGCCCTTCATCAACTTGCCGGCCTGTTCAGCCCGAAGGGCATACTCCTGCGCCGGAACGTGTCCAGCCTGCCACGGACCGTCCATCTCGTTGCCAAGACACCACAGTTTCACGCCATGCGGGTCCGCGTGGCCATTGGCGCGCCGCAGGTCAGACCAGTGCGTACCTGACGGGTGGTTTGAGTATTCAACGAGTTCAGCCGCCGCCCTGGCCGTCCCCGTCCCCAGGTTTACGGCAAGCATCGGCTCGGTCCCGACGGTCCGGCACCAGTCGACGAACTCGTCCGTGCCGAACGTGTTCGGCTCGGTCGTCTGCCAGGCGAAGTCCGCCCTGACCGGCCTCTCGCCGACCGGTCCGATGCCGTCTTTCCAGTCGTAGTCGCTGACGAAGTTTCCGCCCGGGTAGCGGACGTAAGGCATCCGCATCGGCCGCATCGCGTCCAGCACGTCGCGCCGAAATCCACACTCGTCCGAGAGGGCGTTGCCAGGGTCGTACACGCCTTCGTAGATTGCCCGGCCGAGGTGCTCCAAAAATCCGCTAAATATCCGTCTATCGATCTCACCGGTTGTGCGGTCAGGGTCGAGGTTGATCGTGGCGATAGTCATGCGGTCTCCGTCAGTTGAATGCGACCGGCATGTGCCCTGGAGCAATCCGGATCAGGTGACACGCCGAGGCAGGCCGAATCGGCCTGTAGACTCGTGCGATTCCGGGCGCAGGTCAACCCCGGTACACCCTCGACGGGCTCGGACGTTCTGGGACGGGCTCGGACGTTCTGGCCGCAGGAGGCACACGAATTGAAAATCCTCATTACCGGCATCGGCGGGACGATCGGCAGCGTCATCGCCGACGCCCTGAGCTTGCGCCACGAGGTGACTGGCATCGATATCCGGCCCGTGGACAGGCCGGGCGTCTCCGTCGCCGATCTAACCGATGCCGATCAGATCGCGCCGCTTTTCAAGGGGGTCGATGCCGTCGTCCACCTCGCCGCAGAGCGCCGGCACACCCCGGACATCGGCTGGGACCTGCTTCTTCCTACAAACGTCGTCGCGACCGCCAATGTGTACGACGCGGCACACGCCGCAGGTGTACGACGCTTTGTATTCGCCAGTTCGATGCACGTAATGGGAAATTACGAGTCGGACGAGCCCTGGGCGTCGATCGCCGCCGGACGATACGAAGGGCTGGACCCGGAAACCGTTCCGCTGGTAACCGGCGACATGCCTGTCCGGCCGGACGGCCGTTATGCTGCGACGAAGGCGCTGGGCGAGTCGCTCGGCCGTTACTACGCAGACTGCGAGGGCATGGAGGTCGTGTGCGTCCGGCTGGGTACCGTATCGGACGGAAATGGGCTGGATTCCGACGCCCGGGGATTTGTCAGCTGGTTTAGCCATCGCGACCTGGCCGGATTTTTTACCGCGTGCGTCGAGGCGCCCGATATCCACTACAAGATCGTGTACGGGGCCTCGGCGAATACCTGGAAGATCTACGACACGGCGTCCGGGTGGAGGGCGCTGGGATTCACGCCGTCAGACAATGCGGAGAACCTCAGGCGCGGATGATTTGATGGCGCAGCAGTCGGCACGATGTAGGTGCGCGGCCTGCCCCGCCCTCGGGCGTTTGGCCATACGGCCCCTACACAACGCGGTGGCGGCCCGCCCTTCGAGAGCCTCAGGGCGGGGCGAGTGCCCCAGGGCGCGGCGGGAGTTTCAGGGTGAGGCGGGAGTTACAGGGCGCGGGGGCTGCGGTCATTCCACGATATCGAACGACCTGAACGCGGCCAGGATCGCCTCTTCCGTCTCCGCGAATCTCTCGGCGGGCGCTCCATAGCTTGCGCCGAATCCCACGTCTTCGCCGTGGAGATAGGACAGATGCAACCACTGGACTTCACCGTTGCTGTGTGAAAACCGAACAAGCCTCGCTTCGATCCCGGACTCCGTGGTGAACGGCTCGTTAGAAGCGATTTCGTAATTGGCCGTCTCATCGAGAGCTATGACGGCTTCAAATCTCGTGGCGTAGTTTTCTACGGTCGCGCCAACCCCTTCGAACGCACCGGTGACGTCAATCTCAGGTCCTACGTACTCCTCCACGATGAACATCGCTTCGCCGCCTGCGCCGGAAAGCGACTCCCCCGTCAAAAGGGTCCGCGGAGTTGATCGGAACCCACCGGGCAGCTCCATCGTGAACGGGTTAATAGTGCTCAGGTATGTCCGGGATTCAGCCCCCTCTTCATCGTCAAGCTCCGGCGGGAGGTGGACGACAATCGCCCGTCCGTAATCGAAATAGCGCGCCTCCACTGACTGCGGCAGCATTTCGTCTGAATCCGGCAACAGGCCGCCGAAGTTGGAAGTTGGCGCCGTTCCCTCCAGCCGGATCATGCGCACGAGTCTGTCCTGGAGACCGGCGAACACCTCTGCGGTCACCGCTGCGTCCGACCCCGGCACAGTCCCCGTTATGTGAAAGACCTCTTCACCGTCCAGCTCCGTGCCGATGACCGTCGCCGTCAAAGCGTCCATCTGCTCTACGACCGCGGCGTCCACCGTCAAGCTGGGCGCGGCGCCGCTTGCATCGCTCACCGTCCATTCGCCGCTGTTCGGGTCGCGTCGATACCTCACCCCGGCGATCACCCGGTTCTCCGAGGATGTCGTCCCGGCGATCTCACCGCTCTGGACGCTGCTGTTCGTCACGACGATGTTTGCGCCCGGTCCAGACCTTGCCGCCTCGATGATGGTGGTGAGCGACGGCTCAACCTGGCCGGGAGTGTCCCGGACCGTCAATGCCGCCTGTACCTGCCAGCTTCCGGCCTCGGCCATCGCTTCCGAGATGGCGAGGAGAACGGTTGCCGCATCGGTGGTCACCCCCGATTGGGTCTCAGCGGTTCCAAGGACCGATGTGCCCGTACCGCCCGGAGTCGCGCCCGAAGCGCCGCCTCCGGGCTGCGGCGATGGCGCCGCCGTATCACCGCCCCCCCCGCACGCGATGGCGAAAATGATCAGTATGGCGGCCGCATATGCGAGTCGATTCGTGTTCAACCTGTTTTTCCCTGCTGACACCGTGATTTCGCGGCCGCGCTTCCCGCATGAGACCGCTCATTGTCGCGGACTCGTGCAAGCGACATCGCCGTTGAATTGCTCGATTGTCCGCACAGGACTGTGACTCACCGCTTCAGGGATTGCGAGAATCCCCGATTCCCCATGGGGAACGTGGCATTACTGTAAGACGGCAACTCGCTCCCCTGTCTCCAACGCGGCGAAGGGGAATCGTCAACGCGATCGCGGCGGGGTGGCCTGCGGTCTTCGGAGGATCGAATGCATCGGGAAGTGATCAGCGCGTTCGTCGCGCCGATCAAATATGTCTGGGAACAGGAATTCGGCAGCGACATCGAGACCACCGACACCGAGTCGGCGATCGAGATGGAGAAGACCGGCGATGGCTTCACATTCATCGCGCCGGTCGACGGAAGCCTGACCGGGACTCTTGGCCTGTACCTGGACGACGCGACAGCGAGCGCGATCTCGGCCGGGATGCGCGGACGCTGGGTTGCGGAGTACGAAGACGAACTCCAGAAGACCCTGATGCGCGTCATCGAGAAAGTAACGGCGGCAGCGCAGCCGCTCCTGATCAAACTCGGATACGAGTGCGAGATCGGCGAGATCAGTTGGATCGAAGGCCGCAACGAGGAATACCCCAGGCCGACCGGGGAGGGCGCCGAGCAGGCGGTTGCGTATCTAGAGACCCAGTTCGGGACCATTGCGATGATCCTGAGCTTCATCGATACGATCACCCTCCAGGCAAGAGAAGCCAATCGCAAGCGCGATCGCGAAGAGTGGCTTGCCTCCCTGGATTTCGACCCGGCAGAAGTTCCGGACCTTGTCCGAGCGAAGCGCTTTGAGCTTGTCGACGATGACGGGCACACGCGCGCCGTCATCGGACGGCTGGGGGACGGTTCGCCGCATGTCGTCCTTGCCGACACCGACGGCCGGATGCGCTGCGCTATCTGGCTGGCGCCGAACGGCACCCCTTCGGTGGCGTTCTTCGACAACAACGGCAGGCGGTCCTGGCTGGCCGCGTAGAACTGCCGATCTGAGATCGCCCTGACGAGGGCGTCTCAGAAATCGCCAACGGACGCGGTGCCACGATCTGACTTCTCCCTCACCCCAGCCCTGTCCCGCTTGGAGAGGGGGATTCTGAGATCGCCCTTCGAGAGCCTCAGGGTGCGGGCAGACAACTATCCCTGAGCGAAGGTTTCAGCTCACCGGCACGAGATCGATTGAAGGCGCCTCGGCAATAATGCCGCGCTCCGCCGCCATCCTGAAAAGCTGCTCAAGCGCCCGCCGTCCTTCATCCCCCATGTCCACCGTGTCCTCATTGACGTACATCCGCACGAACTTGCGGGCGTCCTCTTTGCCGATCCCCCGCCCGTACTGAAGGGCGTAGTCGAGGGCGTCATCCTCGTTTGCTCGGGCAAAAACGATTGCGTCGTGCAGCGCCTTCGCGACGGCGAGTTGCCGTTCCTCGCCCATGCGGCGGTGTACGCAGTCAAGACCCAGGGGTATGGGCAGGTTCGTCGACGAGAACCACTCGACGCCGAGATCGAGAACCTTGTGGTAGCCCTGCCGCTCGTAAAGGATCTGTCCTTCGTGGAGCAGGATCCCGGCATCCACCGTGCCATCGTCCACTGCGGCGCCGACGGCGTCGAAATCAAGAAACACCGGCGTGTAGGGAACGTCGACAAAGATCCGCAACAGCAGATACGAGGTTGTGAACTCCCCCGGTACGCCGATCTTTTTGCCCGCCAGGTCTGACGGCGACATCGGGCTACGGGCAACGATCACCGGGCCGTAATTACGGCCGATGGACGCGCCGCAGGCCATGATTCTGTACTTGTCCGCAATCTGCGGATACTGCGCTGCGGAGATCGCCGTCACGTCCAGATCGCCGGTCGTGGCGCGGTTGTTTAAGGACTCTATGTCCTCCATGACGTGTTCAATTTCCTGTCCCGGCACCGTCACATACTTGTGCGCCAGTGCGTAGAACATGAACGCATCGTCTGCGTCCGGGCTGTGGCCTACGGTGAGGGGCCTGTTCTCGGTCATGGATTGGGATTCCTTTTCTATCTAAAGCTGTTATTTACGGCCGGACGGCGACGCCACGACCGGTCGTTTCTGGTGCTTGACGTCCGATGCCACACGGGGTCGCCTCCGCCTTCACCCAGTGGGAGAAGGCGGAGGCTCAGGGAGAAGCCACGCACGCTGACGCGTAGAATTACCGGGAAGACCCGGCGCGAGCGACGGGACGGCGGGCTCAGCCAGACACGACCTCTAACGGAGCGGAGCTTGATTCGCTGGAAGAGTGGTCGTTGAACACTTCCAGGATGTCGTACTCGGTCGTGCGTTGCGCTGGCGTAAACCCGGCGTCCGAGATCACGTTCTTGACCTCATTGACCGTGGTGCGGTTGTAGAAGCCAGCCGCCTGCATGACGTTCTCATCGAAAAGCGTCCCGCCGAAGTCATCCGCGCCGAAGTGCAGAGCCACCTGGCCGGTCTTCCGGCCCTCAGAGAACCACGACGCCTGGATGTGTTTGACGTTGTCGAGGAAAATCCGAGACAGGGCGATTGCCCGCAGGTATTCGTTAGGCCCAGATTCCTGTTTGACCTTCTGGGCTAGCCCGGTGTTGTCCCGCTTGTAGCTCCAGGGGATGAACGCCGTGAAACCGGGCTGGCCTGTCGCGTCCGCTTTGTCCTGGACGGCGCGTATGTGGCCAAGACTCTCGACGATCTCTTCCTGCGTCTCGATGTGGCCGTACATCATCGTCGCTGTGGTCCGCAAGCCGATGGCGTGCGCCTCCTCGTGAACGCGCGTCCAGTCATCGACCCTGCCTTTTGGTCGGAACCGACTGATCTCCGCCTTCACCCGGTTGGAAAGGATCTCCGAGCCGCCGCCAGGAAGCGAG
>JAQBUX010000268.1 GCA_027623795.1 Chloroflexota bacterium | reverse complement strand
ACGGCGATCACACCGGCGTCCCAAACGTACACCGGACCTTGCGATTCGTCGGGATCAAAGGCGACCACGAGATCGAACTCGTGGACTTCATCGACCCACCAGCGACAGATGGCCACGTCGGCGTCCACCGATTCGGGTCATCCCATATCTGCTGGGACGTGGAAGACCTGACCTCGGTTTACGAAGAGATCAAGGACAGGGTGAGGTTCGTCTCGGAGTCCAAATGGCGGACACGACCTGATGGCAGCACGGTCGGCCTCGGGTACGGGCAGGACCCTGAGGGCAACTGGCTGGAGTTCACACAGCGCCCGTAACGCACAGCCACGCCGATATTCGAACGGCGATATACGCGTATCCGTCGCTCCGGGGTCGTTTCGTCTAGGATTGTGCGCCTGGCTAACGGACCTGCCGTAGGTCACCGTTAGCCACCCGAAAACTGTCCGATTACTGGAGGAGTTGCCCGATGGTCATGCAGTTCGACCACACCGGAATCGTGGTCCAGGACCTGGAGAAGATCACCGATTTTTACGTGAACACCCTGGGCCTGGTCGTTCAACGCGAGGTAGATGCGGTCGCACCTCCCGAAGGCGACCACACCGGATTCCCGAGCGCCCGCAGGACCCTTCGGTTCGTTGGCATCGAGAACAACCACCGGATCGAGCTGGTCAAGTACCACAACCCTCCGGGTGAAGACGGTTATCTGCGGAAGAACCAGCACGGCGCCATGCATATCTGCTTCCTTGTCGAGGACCTTCAGACGACTTACGACAACCTGGTCGCAAAGGGGATCAACTTCGTCACGGAGCCCATCTTCCACGACACGCCGGAAGGCCGACGGGGGATCATCTACCTCCAGGACCCGGAAGGTAACTGGCTCGAGTTCATCCAACCCCCGAAGTAAGGAATAACCCGGCAACCGAATTGCGGGCCGCTTCGTATTCCAAACACGGGCATACGAGCGGCCCGCTTGCTTTCGGTCACCCTGGCCGCCCGCCGCTTATGGTCAAAGCTCCTCCATGATCCTTCGATATCTCACATCTCGTGGCGCCTGGCCCGCCGCAATCGCGCTTGTGGTCTTGGTGGCCGCTGCGTGCAGTAGCGCGAGCACAGGTGATAGTTCCCTGGAACCTGGGGGACCGGGCGGGGCTAACGTCGAGGCCACATCGTCCGGCGCTGTGACGGCCGGCGCGCCGTCCGCAACGTCGATATCCGCGGAAGCGCGCGACCTCCAGTTCAAGCTCGACGCCCTGTATTCGCAGCGGGAAGGCGTCGAGACCACGGCCGTACGGCAGGCCGCCGACACCGGCAACAAGGGGTTCATCGCTCCGATCGTCGACCTCGCCGCCTCCGGGTTTGCCGACGACGAACGCGCCGCAATCGCAAACGCGCTAACTAGGCTGACCGGGCAAGAGTTTGATCCCACCAGCTTCAATCTACACGAGGACGCGTACCGCTGGCTTGGCCAGCACCCGGAGATCGAGGCGGTTCCCGGGTACGACGGGTGGAAGGGCGAGTTGTACGGCATTATCGACCGGCGCTTTATCGACTTCTTCTACGACGGCGTCCCCGCCCGCGTGCCGATATCCGGCGCACAGTGGGGCGGCGTCAGCGTGGATGGAATCCCGCCGCTCGATAACCCGAAGTTCCTCTTGCCGGACGAGGCGACCTACCTCGGGTTCGACGAACCGGTTTTCGGCGTGACGATCAACGGCGATGCACGGGCGTACCCATTGCGCATCCTGGCCTGGCACGAATTATCGAACGATGTTGTCGGCGGCAAACCAGTCGCCCTCGTTTACTGAACTCTCTGTGGAACGGGCGTCCTGTACGACGCCGAGCTTGACGGGGAGGTCCAGCGGATCGGCACGTCCGGGTTCCTTTACCAGAGCAATAAGCTGATGTACGACTCCGATACCGGAACCCTGTGGCATTCCCTGACGGGCGAGCCGGTGATTGGCGATCTGGCGTTCAGCGGGCTGAAGTTCAAACAGCTACCGCTCACATTGACAACATGGGGCGACTGGCTCACGAAGAATCCGGAGACGAAGGTCCTCGACATAGATACGGGCTTCAACCGCAACTACCGCGATCTGAACCTGCGAGGGTCCGCTTACTACGAATATTTTAATTCGCCGGACTGGATGTTCCCGACGTTCCAGACCAATGAGGCGCTGGGATTGAAAGACCGCGTGCTGGCGCTCAACTTTGACGATAACCCGAAGGCATACTCGCTCGAAGCGCTGCAGGAGCAGCCCGTAGTAAATGACACGCTTGGTGACCAGGAGCTGGTGATCGCGTTCAACCCGTTGGTTGAAGCAGCCCGGCCATACGAGCGCGGTGGGCACGAGTTCTCGCCGACTCAAGACCCGGACGTGGTTCTCGACGAATCCGGTGTCGAGTGGCGGGTCGAGGAGACGGCGCTCGTGAGATCAGATGGCGCTGAGTCGCTCGCTCGGTTGCCGGGTCACGTGTCGTACTGGTTCGGCTGGGTGGCCTTCCACCCGGAGACGCAGTTGTTCGGCGAGATCGCGACGCCCGTGGAGTAGGGCTGCGCGCGATGCCAGCCCGGGGCCTTGTGGCAAATTGGTCGCGGTGGCGGTCTGTCCTTCTGCGGAAGGACCCCCTCACCCCAACCCTCTCCCGCGAGGGCAGAGGGGGCGACGCCAGTTGGCGTCGGCGGCGCGGCGCGCCTTTCGAGCACCTCACGCGCGTGTTCGATTCCGGGCGCGTGGCGTGCACGAACCTGACCTTCTCTGAGTGTAGCCGCCAAGCCGGGCCGCCTCGAACGCTAACCCGCCAGAAACGCCGTAATCGCGGCGACCGTGTCGTCGTGGTTGTCCTCGAATACGTTGTGGCCGGCGTTTGCGATCCTGACCGCACGGGCATCAGCCATCTCAGTCACCAACCGCTTCTCGGCCTCGTCCGTCACGAGCTGGCTGTTGCCGCCGAGCACGAACAGGGTCGGGGCTTTTACCGACAGGTAGCGCGCCCACATCTCGTCCTCGGACGGTCGGACGACCATGTCTCTCGACGTCCTGATGCGCGGGTCCTCCCGCCAGACCATTCGTCCGTTACGCTCCACGAGCCGCGACTGCAGCCGTCGTTCGACCGCATCATCCGAGATGCCCGGCAGAGCCTGGCGCTGCCATGCGCGCGCCGCAGCGACGCTCGGGAAGTCCTGCGAGAGCGAGGCAAGCTGGCGTTCGAACTCGATGGCGGAACCGGCCCGCATCACCGGTCCGGCGTCGATCACGACCAGCGCGTCCACGCGCTCCGGATGCGCCGCCGCCAAAGCCGTCGCGACCCCGCCGCCCATCGAGTGGCCGATGACCGTGGCGCTCTTCAGGCTCCACGCTTCATACAGGCCGAGAACGTCCGCCACGTACGCCTCGGTCGAGTAGTCGCCATCGGCCGCCCAGTCGCTGTGGGACCGTCCGCGGAAGTCGACGGCGCGGACGTGGTACGACTCCGCCAGAGCGGTGGAGATGTCGTGCCAGACGGCGCCCGTGCTCCACACGCCATGCAGCAGGATGACCGGCGGGTTGTCAGGCGAGCCGTACTCCCGGTACGAGTAGGTCAGCCCATTCGTCTCGACGGAACGACGGAGCGAGTCGACTTCGGAAACGGGCAGGGTTGCGAAGGCCATCAGTTTTGTTCCTATCCCTAGTAAAGCCGGGGTAAAGCCCCCTCCTGATGCAGGAAGGGGTTCGGGGGTGGTTACACAAGGAGCAACCCACCTCCAAACCTCCTCTCTGCGAGGGAGGAGGCCCTTTTTGTCGCCGCTTGATGCCCAGGTGCTCGCTGAGTGCAGACGAGGGAGAAGCTCTTTGTTCCCTGATTTCCGGTAGGGCGACGCATCTTCTGGCGATCGAGTTGGACCCGCCTACCCCTGTGGTGGCGGGACAACCACGTCGTCATACGAATGTCGCTTCGTGATC
>JAQBUX010000267.1 GCA_027623795.1 Chloroflexota bacterium | reverse complement strand
TTCGTTCCCGATCGACCCGTCCGTGGCCGAGGATGTCGGGCGGATGGTCCTCGCCCTTCCCGGCGACGACTCTCTTGAGTGGACTCTCCCGATCGCGTACGATGCCGGCCGTCTGTCCCCGTTCGGCGTGACATGGGGCACGATACTGGCGCTGCTTGCGGGGCTGCTGGCATCGATGTGGCCGTGCCTGTTCCAGCTCACGGTTTTCTTCATCCCGACGCTGGCGGGGATGAATATCCAGGACTCGGCCGACGGGGCCAAGGTTTCAGTCGGCCAGCGTGCCAGCGTGGTCAAGGCGGCGCTGTTCTTCGTGCTCGGCTTCACGGTGGTCTACACCGGCGCCGGCGCTATCATCGGATACGCCAGTCAACAACTTGGTGACAGCCCGGACTTTGAGCAGTACCAGCGGTACTTCGGTATCGGGGCTGGCGTCCTCATCATCATCCTGGCGGTCCGGGTCGCGGCGAAGGTCCGGGCTCCACTAGTGTGCAAGATGCCGGTGCTCTCCGGGATGTCGACAAAGGCGCGGCAGTCCCCCGCCAACCCGATCGAGCTGATGCTCGCCGGGATAGCGTTCGCGACGGGCTGCATGACCTGCTTCGGCGCCGCGATGGTTGTGGCGATGGTGGTGTACGTCGGCATGTCGTCATCGGCGCTGTTCGGGGCGACGATCCTGTTCCTGTTCTCTCTCGGTATGGCGATCCCGCTAGTGATCGCCGCCGTGGCGATGAGCAAGGTCTTGCCGCTCGTATTCAAGCTGGAAAAGATCGTGCCATGGATGGGTCTTGCGAGCAGCATCTTGATGATCGGTTTCGCGGTGTTGCTGATTAGCGGGAACTACATGGCGATCACCGAGTTTTTCTGGAGGATAACGGGCAACCCTCTTGGCGGCGGATAATCGAGACATTTCGACCGTTTGATTCAAGCGCTCCTATGGGCACCATGGGAGCGCTTAATATTTGGCCGGAATCAAGGCATCAATAACGGGCCGGTTTCTTTGGAAGGGATGCACGGTCGGGAACAACGCATCGTGCAATAAAAGGACCCCTCCCCGGAGGCGGTGGGGAGGGGTCAGGGGGGCCGGCGTCTAAACGGAGGGTTGGGGGGTCGTAAAGCGCCGGTCGGGTTTGTTTACTGGTCGGTTTATCTGCGTGCCGCAGCTCCGACAAGTGTCGGCGGCATTCCGGACTCTGAACGGAGGCCGGACGACAGGTGGTGAAGCGCGAGCTGCACGCGGCTGTCAAGGATGCGGAGGGTGGACACCAACTTCAGCCGCCGGTACTCCGGGATGGTTTGCAGCGGTAGGGAGTCGAGCTGCCCTGCGAGCTGAAGGAGCATGCTCTCCAGGTCCTTGCGCTGTTGGATTACCGGCTCCGGGGCCCTTGGCAAGGGCGTGGGCTCCGGCTCAAGCGCCGGCTTGGTACCGTTCACCACCTCGTCAAGAAGGTCGTCGATCGATTTGGTCGGGAAGTTCTTCGCGCGGCCGACGATCCGTTCAACGTAGACCGAGCTCAGCTGGCCGGACACGAAGGGCGCGGCGATCTCCCGCTGGCGAGCGTGGTCGTCGATGTCGGCGATGCTTCGGGCTTCTTTGAAGGTGAGTTCGCCGGAGTCGACCTTCTTCCCCAGTTCGGGGTCGAGGTTTCGGATCAGGCTCTCGTAGTGGTGAATCGTCCCCGGGGTGATGGAGGTGCGGCGTGCCAGCTCTTGCTGCGTGACCCCGTACCGCTCCCTGTAACCCAGGAAGGCGCGGCCGAGCTGCATGGCCGGGATCTTCTCGTGATGGTAGCTCTCGCCGAGCTGGAGCTCGCGCACCTCCTGCTCCGCCATGTCTTCGCGCACCTGGCCGTCGATGTCGCTGAGGCCGGATTTGCGGGCCGCGGTCCAGAGGCGCTCGCCCACGACGATGATGTATGCGGCTGTGTCCGGGCCGTCTCCGCGATCAGGGTTTGGCCTGACGATCAACGGCTGACGCAACTCAAGGGTTCGGAGGCTGTCTGATGTGTTTGCGCTCCGGCCTATTCGCGGTAGTTTGCGCGGCTGTTCGGGGTCGGGAAGTATCGAGTGGACCGGTAGCAACATGCCAGCCTCCCGCAATTATTATTGGTGTGCCCTGCTTCCTCCGGGACCGGGAGTCTCGAAGGGCGGATCGATTTGTCTGGTGAACATTCTCGGCAGTCTGAGAGGCAGTTTCCAAAACTGTCCAGAATGAAGAAGGCCGCATTCCGAATATCCGTTGACTTTGGAATTGAGCTGGGATAGTTTGGGCTTGTACGATTACGCCATTCCCGGTTTCCCATCGCTATAAACGTGACGACACCTACCCCTGCGATACCCCCATACGTCCCATACAGGACATTCCGAAATTTTTTGGAATTCCTCAGAGAAGGGATGCCGGCCCGGATAGACAGGAGCGTCTGGGGCCAACGAGCGTCCGGTAGCACCGGAATCCAGCTCATGACGGCGCTCCGGGTTCTCGATCTGGTTGATGACGACGGCAGGCCGACGCAAGACCTTGAGCATCTGGCCGGCGTGGATGGCGACGAACGAAGGGCCGCGCTACAGGCGCTGTTGCGAAGGCACTACAGGGTTGTGTTTGAGCTCGACCTGTCGCGGGCCACGCGGGCGCAATTCAGGGAGGCGTTCAGGAGTTTCGGCGCGAAGGAAGGCGTGCTGGCCAAGTGCGAGGCGTTCTTTATCAGGGCGGCTCAGGACTCGGGTCTTGAGTTGTCTCAGTACGTCCTCGCCGGTAGACACGTTACCCGCCGTTCTTCCAGCGGTCCCGGCAGATCTCGCCAGCAACCGGCGGAGCGGCACGTCCAGCGGCCCGCAGCGCCCGCCGCCGCGCAGAGCCAGGGCCTGTCCATCGCCGAGTTGGTGTTGCGCAAGTACCCGGACTTCGATCCGGCGTGGGACGCCGCCACGCAACAGAAATGGTTGGACGGCATGACGAAGTTGATGGAGTCACTCGGACAGGGTGTTGGCGAACATGCGCCGGGCGACTCAGGATGAAGGGCACATACCGGCTTGGGACGGTTGCCGGCATCGAGATCGATGTCCACTACACCTGGATGTTCGCGTTCGCCCTCATCACATGGACGCTGGCTCGATCCTGGTTCCCTGCCGACTATCCGGGTTGGAGCACACCGACCTACTGGCTGACGGGAGCGGTATCGGCCGTTCTGCTGTTCGGCTCTGTGCTCGTCCATGAGCTTGCGCATTCTCTTGTGGCCTTAACAAAGGGGATGCCGGTCCGGAACATCACGCTGTTCATATTCGGCGGCGTGAGTAACATCGGCGGAGACACCCGATCCGCCGGGGACGAGTTCCAGATTGCGGTGGTTGGCCCGGCGAGCAGTCTCGCGTTGTCGGCGATCTGCATCGCTGTACTCAGGTTGGGACTCGTCGGCGACGATTCACCGGCGGAAGCGATCATCTATTACCTCGCTATCGTCAACCTGCTTGTCGGCATATTCAACCTGGCGCCAGGGTTTCCTCTGGACGGTGGACGGGTGTTGCGGTCGATCATCTGGAGGTTGACCAATAGCGAGTCCCGGGCCACCGAATGGGCGTCCACGGTCGGCATCGGATTCGGCTGGTTACTCATCGGTCTCGGCGTATTGAGCGCGTTGACGATTGGCGTAATTACAGGACTGTGGACGGCTTTCATCGGGTGGTACTTGAAGGACGCGGCGATGGCGGTGCGCCGGGGCGCACGAAGGACAGCGCTGCGTGATGTGCGGGTCCGCGACGTGATGACATCACCCGGTTCGGTGGTCGGTCCGGACATCTCGATCGGCGTCCTCTTCGACGACTTCATGATCCCGTTCGGGCGGCGGTCCGTGCCTGTGGTTGACTCCGGGCTGATTGCCGGGATCATCAGCCTCGAGTATGTTCAGCGTGTACGAAGGGATCTCTGGGAAGACACGCCCGTGTCGTCCGTGATGA
>JAQBUX010000266.1 GCA_027623795.1 Chloroflexota bacterium | reverse complement strand
CATGCATGTTGCAAAGTGATGCAAAGTGTGGCATCCCCACTCCCGCCCCCGGCGGCACCCAAAACCCCAGTCACCTTTTTTACCAAACAAAGCCATCATCGCCCAACAGGCTCAAACCAAACCACTTACACCACCCGGACCGACCGACACAACCGCTCAATGCCTTTTCGCTTCTCGCCTTTCGCCTTTTTGAGCTTCACGAGCCGCGGCAGCTCCGCTCGGCACGGCCCCGTCTCGGTCGGCCACTCGGCCCCTCATCTCCACACGGTTTCGAAAGACTGGAGAGGACGCTGATTTCGATGGTATTCTGCGGTCATGTCCGCTCGACGTATGCTGCTCCCCACCGTCCTATTGTCTCTGCTGGGTTGCACGAGCTCTTCTTCGACGGAGATCATCGAAGCCACCATCGCTCCCGCCACTGAGTCCAATCGCCGAAACACCGAGGGGGACATCGTCGTACTGCGAGACGGCAGCCTTCTCGTAGCCTGGTCGGAGTTCTACGGAGGCGATAGCGACGACTCCTCGGCGCGAATCGTCACCGCCCGCTCGACAGACGGTGGCCAGGCGTGGGGCAAGCGGGCGGTCGTGCAGGAAAACATCGGCCAACAGAACGTGATGTCCGTCAGTCTGATTCGTTCGAAATCCGGCGATATCTTGATGTTCTTCGGCGTAAAGAACGGCCCTGATGATCTGCACTTCCATACCCGGCGATCCCAGGACGATGCAAAGACCTGGAGCGAACCGCTTCGGATGCACGACGAACCCGGCTACTTCGTGATGAACAATGACCGCGTCATCCAACTGCGCGACGGCCGGCTGCTCGCGCCGATGGCTTTCACCGACAAAGTCTGGACAGCGAGCGAAGCGTTTCGCACGCTCGTCTACTACTCCGACGATGACGGGCGTAGTTGGACGATCAGCCCTACAAAACTGGAAGCCCCCCAGCGCGGCGCCATGGAGCCAGGGTTACTTGAGATGCCCGACGGCCGGATACTCCAGATCATCCGCACACAGGTCGGAATGATCTGGCATTCCTATTCGGCTGACCGCGGCGAGACGTGGTCGGAGGCGACCCCCTGGACCGTAGCCGCCCCGGAAGCCCCCAGCACCCTGATCCACATGCCTGCCTCCGACGATCTGCTTCTCATCTACAACCCCAGCGTCAACGTCGCAGCCGGTCACGGCGGGGCGCGCACACCGCTCGTCGGGGCGCTATCGCGGGATAACGGCGAGACCTGGTCGCCGCCAAAGATGATTGAACCGGACCCCGAGGCGACCTACGCTTACACCAGCGCAACGGTGGATGGCGATCGCATTCTCCTCACGTATTACTACGCCAAAGACCGCCTCTACTCGCTCCGCTTCAAGAGCATTCCAGCAGCCTACTTTTGAAGCGCCCCGCCCATTTCTTTACAAGATCGAGGCGACCACGTTACGATACGAGGTCTTGTGGGTAGAGGGTGGTGCGGGTAGAGCGTCATATGGTCAAGACCGAGCGAGAACATCGTCAGGACATCGTCGATATCGGTCGCCTTGTCTACCAGAAAGGCTGGGTCGCGGCGAACGACGGGAATATCACGATTCGGCTCGACCATGGCCGTATCCTCTCGACACCCACGGGGGTGAGCAAGGGGATGATGCATGTTGACGATTTGATCATCGTCGACAACGAAGGTAACAAGCTTGAGGGCCGCCTTGAGAAGACGTCTGAAATCCTAATGCATTTAGTGATCTATAACATGCGGTCGGATATTCATGCGATTGTCCATGCTCATCCGCCGGTTTCGACCGGATTCGCAACCGCCGGTCTGTCGTTGAATAAGGCGATATTGCCGGAGGTCGTCATCGGCCTGGGGTGCGTCCCTTTGGCCGAATACGGTTTGCCGGGGACACCGGAGTTGAGCGAGCGCATGAAGCCGCTGATCCCTAAGTTCGATGCGATCCTGCTGGCGAATCATGGCGCGGTGGCCTACGGCGGAGACATCCAAAAAGCATTCTTTCGCATGGAGACTGTGGAACACTTTGCCCGGATCAATCTGGTGGCTCAGATGCTCGGCGGTCCAAAGCTGTTGTCGGGTGAGGACGTGCAAAAGCTGGTTGAGTCGCGCGGGCGTTACGGTTTTTCGTCGGCGGCGACGGCCGAACCGGGCTGTCCGATCGTGGCCGAGCAAGCCGCGGCCGCCCACGCGACTGCTGATGGGCAGGAACGGTTTACCGTTACCCGCGATGAGTTGGTAGAGTTGGTGGAAGAAGCGATACGAGTTCGTGAGAACGGTTGAGTTTGTTTGGGTGAGTAACTGGGGAGGAGTACAAATTTGATGGGCGAAGCCCTTGGAATGATTGAAACACGCGGTCTGACGGCTCTGATTGAGGCGGCGGACGCGATGGCAAAGGCAGCCAGGGTAACCCTGGTGGGCTGGGAAAAGATCGGGTCCGGCTACGTAACGGTGCTTTGCCGTGGCGATGTGGCGGCGGTGAAGGCCGCTACGGATGCGGGCGCTTCAGCGGCTCGCCGAGTGGGCGATCTGGTCGCGGTCCACGTAATCCCGAGTCCGCACGCCAATTTGGAAGAGATTTTCCATCTCACGCCGGCCAAGAAGTAAGGCGCCGGCGAAAGGACGATCGAACATGTTGTTGGCCCGCGTTGTGGGCACCGTCGTGGCGACCCGCAAGGACCCTCGTCTCGAGGGCAAGAAGCTGCTTGTCCTGCGCCATGTATCGCCACAGGGGGAGGACCTCGACACCTACGTTGTCGCCATCGACACGGTTGGCGCGGGATTTCGAGAGCGAGTGATCGCTGTTTCGGGGAGTTCGGCCCGCATGGCCGCGGGGATGAAGGACACTCCCGTGGACACGGCGATTGTCGGGATTGTCGACGATCTGGAACTCGATAGCGGCGCGGGAAACTAGCATGCGTCTGGGCCGGGTCGTCGGGAGTTTGTGGTCGAGCGTTAAGACGGAACAGCTTGAAGGCGTGCGGCTGCTGCTGATTCAACCCATTGATGAGGCGGGCGCAAACGCGGGCCGGACGCTGATCGCAGCGGATGCGATCGGTGCGGGGGCTGGGGACACGATCTACTGGTGCCGCGGCAAAGAGGCTAGTTTCGCGATGCTTCCGGCCGCGGTAGGGGCGGATGCGGCCGTGGTGGGAATCGTGGATTCAATTACGCTCGCGAGCGCGGGGTGATGCGGTGCTGATCGGGAGAGTGATCGGCGAGGTAGTGGCCTCGGCCAAGCATGAGAGCCATGCGGGTCAGAAACTATTGCTGGTCAAGACACTTGATCTCGATGACCGCTTAACGGGAGCTCCGTATGTGGCGGTTGATTCGGTCGGTGCGGGCGTAGGCGATCGAGTGCTGCTAGCAATGGACGGCTGGGCGGCGATGACGGCGGTCGGGCGACCGCGGTCGCCGATCGATGCGGCGGTCATCGGCATCGTGGACAGTGTGGATTTGGCCGATTAGGGCCGAATCAGCCCGCGGGAAAACGTAGGGGCACGGCATGCCGCGGCCTCGGTCTCGATTCCACAAACCAGCGTCACAAACCAGCCCCAATTTCATAAAGCAGCACGCTGCCGTCTTGGGACTTGAACACAACGGGCGCGCCGTCAAGCAACTCGGCCGTGGCTTCCCTCAGAAAAGTGTCGGCGTGCTCCAGTTGGTAGTCGTCGGGAGCGACGAGCCAGTAGCGTGCCTGGATGGCCCGGGCGGTGTCGGAGAGCCGGTCGAGGTCAGGCTGCAGAGCTTCACGGTCCTGAAGGTAGAACGACGCGGTGGAAGTGGCGATGGGGCGCATTCCCTGCCGACCCGTGGCCAAGTAGGCGACGACATCCTCATAGGCGATCAAACGGTCGTCAGCGTCGCTGTTGCCGCGGAGCCAGTCATAGCAGCCTGTGGCAGAATACCCTGTTTTCAGGCGGCGAGAAGCAGCGGGGTGGCCAGCGGCGCGCC
>JAQBUX010000265.1 GCA_027623795.1 Chloroflexota bacterium | reverse complement strand
AACGAACAGCTCGTTCATCAATTCGGCGATCGATTCGGTCTCAAACGTTTCGTGCGCCATCACGTGGCACCAGTGGCAGGCGGAGTAGCCGACGCTCAGGAGAATCGGTCGGTCCTCGGTCTTCGCCCGTTCGAGTGCTTCATCGCCCCATGGATACCAGTCGACCGGATTGTCGGCGTGTTGGAGCAGGTAGGGGCTGGTTTCTTCGGCGAGTCGGTTAGGCATCGGTACTCCTGTAAAGCACGATCAATCTTCATACGAGGCACGGCGGACATATCCGAGATCGACGACGGCGGGGAAGCCGGCCGCCAGATCGTCCCAGACTCGGACCGTGACCGCCATCGGCCAGATCTCTTCGGTTCCCGACTCCTCACGGGTCAGGAACCTGGCGTCCCGGATCACTTCTTGCTCCGAGTTGTCTTCAGCTCGCCAGTCCCCGAGCCGGCCGCCGGTAACACGGCACAGGAAGAAGAACTCGGCGTTCTGGATGGCGAACTCATCGTTCACGCTCTGATACACGTAGATGAGTCTCTCCGTTGCCACAATCAACCCGGTTTCTTCCCGGACCTCTCGCACGACACATTGCTCCAGCGACCCCTCGCCCTCAACGCGCCCGCCCGGCCAGAGCCAGTGCGGGTCTTCTCCAAGCAGGGGACTGGACAGGTTGGAGGCCAGAAGACGGTCGCCGTCCGGGATGATTCCGACGGCGCGAGCGCGGTGCTGAAACTGTTCAGGCACGGTCAAACCCGAGATAGCGAATCTCCGGGAACCCGGCATCGCGGTCGGACCAGAACTGGTCGGTGGCGACAAATCCCGGCCACGCCGTGATCCCGGCCAGTTCCTTGCGACCCACGAACCCTGCCCGATCCATACGTTCGTCGTACCCGGGGCTGCCGGGGACCGGGAATCGGATTTCGCCGCGCGGGTTCAGGCCCGCGAACAGAAGCTCGAAATGATGCGTGTCGTTGTGCGGTGAGACAAACTCGCGGACGTAGGCCAATGGACCGATATCGATCTCAAGACTCGTCTCTTCACGGGTCTCACGTCTGACGCAGTCGGCCCAACTCTCTTCGCCTTCGACGCGTCCCCCGGGTGTCCACCACAGGCGTCCGAGATCGCCCATGTGACCGATCAGCAATATCGAATCGCCCCGGGTGATGAGCGCACCAGCTCGAATGCGATGCCGCATGTGCTTTACAGACCGCCCGCAAGTCCCCTTCTCCCAACGGGAGAGGTTCGGGAGCCCGCGCTCCCCTGGAAAGCCGATGGGGAAGTTCCACCCTCAGGTCGCACCGGACGCCGATCTTTCACGTGCATCTACAGCCCGGTCAACTCAAGAGTGCTGACGGTCTCGGCCCCGATGTCAATCACCCGGATCAAATGATTGTTGGTGTCCGCAACATAGATGCGACCGTTTGCGAACGCGAGTCCCGCCGGCTCGTCGAAGCTGGCCTCGCTGGCGGGTCCGTCCTCCATACCGCGCTCGCCGGAACCAGCAATCGTTTTTACCAGTCCGGTTACCAGATCAAGTCGCTTGATCTTGTGGTTGTAGGAGTCCGCCAGGTAAAGGACGCCGTCGCCGACAGCGATGCCCTGGACGTGTTGCAGTTTCGCCGCCGTCCACACATCGTCGCTGTCCCCGAAGTCGAACAGCCCGGTCCCGACGAGGGTGTGAACCCGTGCGTCGACGTCGGTGCCGGCCGTACGGATCGAACTGGTCTCGCTGTCGGCGAAGTAGAGCGTGCCGTCGAGAACCTGCAGCCCGTAGGTCTGCGCCAGTTCAGCGTCGGCCAGGGCTCCGTCGACGATGTTCTCGCGCCCGTTCCCCGCGTAAGGCGAGATCGTGTTCGATCCCAGGTCGTGTGCCCACATCTGGTGGAACCCGGCCTGCGCGCTGTACAGGACGCCGTCGTGCAATGCCAGGTCGTACGGCGAGTTGAGCGGGTTTGCAAGCGGGTGGCCGCCTTTGTGGCGGATGAGCGACTGCTCGCCAGTACCGGCAATAGTGGTCAGCGTGCGGCCCGAAAGATCAGCCTTGCGGATCATGTGATTCTCGGCGTCCGCGATGTAGAGCGTATCGCCGTCGATCGCCATCCCCTGCGGCCGCCACATCGACGCCGTCTCGAAGGCGCCGTCAGAACGGCCGATCTCCCCGGAACCGATCACGTCCTGCAGCGCGCCATCCAGGTCCGTAATCAGCACACGGTTGTGGTTGGAGTCGGCGATGAAAAGGCGCCCGGGCTTGAAATCTGAAGGGGCGTCCACCTCGATCTTGCCCGGGTAGGCAAGAGGGCGTGCGGCTTCTTTAGCGGCTTCAAGCTGGTAGGGCAGGGGTGTTGGGTCGATCAGCTCGGCGCGACTGAACTCGCCGGTCATGTCGCCGATGAGCCGGTCGAACTCGGCGAATGGGAGCTCGCCCTCGTGCTTGCCGATCACGTTGCCACGCGGATCGATAAACATGATCGTCGGCCACGCCCGGATGCCCCACTCCTTCCAGACCTTGAAATCGCCGTCGTTCACGACCGGGTGCTGGATGTCGTAGCGAATCACCGCGCTGCGAACGTTGTCCGTGTCTTTCTCGGACGTGTACTTGGCGGAGTGGACGCCGAGAACGACCAGCGAGTCCGGGTACTTCTCTTCCAGTTTCCGCAACTGCGGAAATAGGTGCATGCAGTTAATTCAGCAGTAGGTCCAGAAGTCCATCACGACGAGCTTGCCGCGCATGTCCTCCCACGAAAGGGCGCCGGCGGTGTTCAGCCAGTCGAGTCCCTCGGGAAAGGGGGGCGCGGGCACCTTGCCGTCGTAGCGTGTTTCGGCCTGAGCCATGGCAGCCTCTGGTAGTAAGCGGGGTGATGAGCGGACGTATTGTGGCATGGGGTGGCCTGGGCTCGGTGTTCCGCCGGATGATGTAAGATCAAATGTTCTAAGATCTAGTGAAGCATTTTCATGTTGCCCAACTCCACAGATCCAATCAAAATTACCGATCGAAGAATTCGGAGTACAGGTCCACCCGATTCCTCGATGGTGACAAACGTGTTGTCCTCTTCAGCTAGAAGAGGAGCGGTTACGAGTTTGCGCGAGTTGAACCAGAGAACGTTCAAGCCGGAATTTGACTTGGCGTCCGGACTTCGCCAGTTCCGTCACATTGCATCCAGTTACGGATTGTTGGACGACGAGCGATGGGCCGACCGGGAACTGAACGGACATGGCGATGACCCCCCGGACTGGAGATTCGTATCTGCTACGCATCAATGGCGTGGTGTCACCCCGTTTGATAACGCATCACTGGGGTCAATCGCCATTTGGGGGATGCGGGTCCCTGATCCGACACCGACTGTTGTTCCGGTGAAGGTCGGTGCCAACGCGTTAACGCGGGCGGTCGAGTCTGGCTTCGCGGAGGCCACGGGAAAACAAGACGAACTGTCCGTGATGCTGAACACCGCCCGGATAGCCGAATTTGTTGTGGTGGGCCCGGAGATCGTTCGTCGTTTGGTTGATCACATTGGGAACGAATTGGCGCGACGAGCAAGCGCTATGCTCGCGTTAATCGACGCTGGTGAAACGGTAACTGAGGTATTCGATGAGTACCGGTCGTTCGCCGAACCAGCGATACGTGAACTTGGATTGGAATCGGACCTGAATGAGATGACCAGATCTTTGGCGTCGAATTCAGTTGCGGGTCGTCGTCGCGCTCTCTACGCGGCGCGGACCTGCCTCCAACAAGTAGCCGAGCAGCTATGGCATGCGCCGACAGATATTTACAGATACCTGCCAAATTCTCGTGATGGCTCCGGCATGAACGTCAGTTCAGGCTCGTTTGTTAATCAGCTGATTGCGTATGTCCACCAAAAGGCGGACGGGGAGACCGGTTTATTGCGTGCACAGCTTGATGGTTTGGGTGGCTTACTGGGTCACGTCCGTCAAGGTGGTGTTTTAACCATCGCGTCATCCGGCCTGATCTCTCCTCTACCTACGC
>JAQBUX010000264.1 GCA_027623795.1 Chloroflexota bacterium | reverse complement strand
AGCGGGCACGGTTCATGGCTTTTTCGCTTTCTTCGTCCCCTAGCACGCGCGTAAAAAAAGCTAGTACCGCGGGCGCCTCTTCGGGAAGAAGGTGGCCTGAGAAAAGCTCATGCACTCTTTGGACGTGGTCGGGCCCGGCTTCGTCCAGCGCTTTACGGCCCCCCGGAATCATGACGACGTAAGACTGTCGCCTGTCCTCGCTGGACTGCTCGCGGGCGACGAGGCCTTCTTTGACCATTCGGTCCACGACACGCGTGATACCGCTCCGGGTGAGGACGACGCCCTCGCCCAACTCCCCGTGGGTGAGCCGATTGCCAGGTGCGTGTTCGAGCATGATCAGGACTTCGTACCAGGTCAGCAGTAGGCCGTGACGGTCCTGCAACTCACGTTCCAGAGTTCGCAGCACGGAAGAGTGGGCGTACAGGAAAACCGCCCACGCCTGGATCTGTTCCGCGGTCCATCTGGATTCTGACACGATCTGAGGATACCAAAAATTGTTGCTAAAGATAATGTTGTTATAGCAATAGTTGACAACGCAATGATTGCTATGGCAACATCCTGCCGTCACAACTTAGCCCGCAGTCGGCCGGGGCTGGCGCGCCTCGTACATGGGTTCCGGGACCGCGGACGAGACGGAGGAAAACAATGGATGCGAACACAACATCAAACACGATCCTTGTTACCGGAGCGACGGGCAACGTCGGCGGCGCTGTTGTTGCAGCGCTCCGGGAGCAGGGCGCACAGGTGAGGGCGTTGGTGCGGGACGTGGGCAAGGCGAAAGCGCTGGTTGACGCCGGGGCCGAGATCGCGGTCGGCGACCTGGACCGGCCGGAGACGCTTGACGACGCATTTGTAGGCGTTAACCGGGTGTTCCTGGCGACCTCGGTCAACCCGAGTGCCGCGCTCCAGGTTGAGAACGTGATCGAAGTTGCGAAGCGCTCTGGCAATACCCACATCGTTCGCCTCGGCGCGGCGAGGGCGTCGATGGAAGATCCGACGATCGGCCGACTGCACGCGCAGTCTGACGCCGCATTAAAAGAGTCCGGGCTTCCATTCACGGTCCTGGCCCCGCAATCGTTCATGCAGAACACCATGATGGCCGCGCCCACGGTGACGTCGGAGGGGGCGATCTACATGCCGTTGAAGGATGGAAGGCTCGGCCTGATAGATGCGAGGGACGTGGTGGATGCTGCGGTCTATGTCCTCACGAGTGCCGGACACGAGGGCCAAACCTACACCATCACCGGTCCTGTTTCGATGTCGTTCGCCGACGTTGCCTCTCGTATGTCCGAAGGGCTTGGCAAAGAGGTCACGTACATCGACATCCCGCTCGAAGCCTGCCGCGACGCGTTGACAGGCATGGGACTGGATGAATGGACTGCGAACGCTTACGTCGAGTACTTCGATGCGTTCAGCCAGAACCTTTACGACTTCGTCACCGACGAGTTAGAGACCCTAACCGGCAAGCCGCCACGGACTTTCGAGCAGTTCGTCACGGACTTCTCCGAGGTGTTCGGAGGCCGGCAAGTTACGGCTTGAACGGATGCCCCGTCGGCGATCCGGGCCGGGCGGAATGTACCGCCTGGCCCGGTCGCGTCACTATCTACCCGTTCGGCGGCGTCGGAGCGTCCGTGTCGTCCGTGTAGTGGTGGATGATGTCCGGAGCCGTCATCGTCAGCCTGATCGAAGGCTTGTCGCCAATCGTCATCAGGTTATGGGACGTGCCTCCGGGCACGAACACCAGGTCGCCCGGGCCTGCCGTCACCGGGGCGTCGTCAGAGATAGAGAACTCGATCTCGCCGGCAAGCACGACCCACCACTTGTCCATGTCAGGGTGCCAGTAGCGGCGGTTCACGGTACCGGGCAACTCATGCGTGATGAGCGCGCGGTTCCGGGAGTCCAGGACCGCCAGCTCTTTCCAGTTGTCGCCCGAGCCGTGGCGATCCAGCAATCGCTTGAGGGACGTGTGGATCAGGTTCGGCGGGGACAACCCCTCGTCGACCGGGATGTATCGGGAGGGTTCGACTCCCTTGATGTCGTGGTTACTGTTCGGGTGCGTGACGCCGAGGCGGATCGCCTGGTCCCCCTCGATTGGCCGGATGTCGTGGGAGAAACCGGCGGGCGCGATCACGATGTCGCCCCACTCCGCGTCGACCGGCTCGTACTGTCCGATCTGGTAGCGAGTCTTACCGTCGAGGAGCACCCAGAACTCGTTGAAGTCCGGGTGAATGTGCGGGTCCGGAGGGGTGCCGGGGGGGCCGGAGATCCACACGACACGGTTGCGCCCGTCTTCAAGCAGCGTCTCCGACCACCTGCTGGCGACGGGGTGTCTGCCCATCACGTCCGCGTGGCGCGTAACCGTCAGATTCGTCGTTTTGGCCGGACTGGTCATCTCGTAATCCTCCGGTCGTTTTGGCTCGTCATGCAGACGGGCGGAGAGCGTCATAGAAATTCGGAGAATCCACTTTGGTCGGGGTCCGCGGGCGACATCTTATCGTGTCGGCCGGCCACGCGGCCGGATACCGGGGCGAAATGAGAAGAGACCCTAATTCCCGGCGCATAACTGCCGCCGGGGGCGGTCGCTTGAGCCTCGAATCGTGTTTAATTCGCTGGTCAACTACCCCCCAAGTCCAATTAAGTACCAAATGCCCCAAATACCTGAGGGGCGCGACATCGGAGCGAGTATGTACGAACTACGTCGAACCTACGTGACGTTGCCCGGCAAGGAGAGGCTCGTCGCCTCCATCCTCCAGAGAATGGGACAAATCCTGGTTGATGCCGGCGTCCGGGAGCCGTTTCACGTGTCGTTCAGCAGCGGTACCACTCCCGGCGACAAACAGCTGGTGCGCATGACCTGGACCGCGGACAAGATCGAGTCCACATACCGGGGCGGCCGGCAGAACCCGCCGGAGTACACCGAAATGATGTCGCGACGGAACGAACTGACGACCGACACATGGATCGAGTTCAACGAGCTGATGAACGACGACAAGTTGATCGACGCGTAGGGCGGGCGATCTTCCAGGCGGCGCAAATACGAAATCTTGATCGAGCTATTGGAGAAAACATGTACGAACTACGCAGGACCTACGTAACCCTTCCCGGCAAGGAACGGCTCGTCGCATCGCTGCTGCAGAAGGCCGGCACGATGCTTGTCGAAGCCGGTTTGCGAGAGCCATTCCACGTGTCATTTAACGGCGGGACATGCCCGGGAGAGAAGCACCAGGTCCACATGACATGGACGGCGGAGAAGATCGAGTCCCCGATGCGCGCCGGCAACCAGAACCCACCCGGCTACGGCGACTACATCAAGCAGCGCGACCAGTTCACGACCGACACGTGGCTCGAAATCAACGAACTGATGAACGACGACAAGCTGGTCGACGGGTAGGGGAGCAAATGGGGGAGGCACTCGAAGGTCGACCCTCAGATAGCCACCGCCGAACCCCTTCCCATATTAGGAGGAGCCCGTTTATGGCCTTCTGCCTTTCAGGGAGGAGAGCCGGACCTGAGCTTGATGAAGGATTTGGAGGTGGGTCGCCCTGCCATTCTCGTCTCGTCTCGAACATGGCCGTGTCTCCTCCATATTGACGCCCTTAGTAGCGCGGCTACAGTAGCCGCGTTGCCACCCGGTACGAATCAGGCCGCCACAGGTCAGGATCAAATATGCCCAGCCCCATCACAGACGCCGATCTCAAAACCGCTCTCCCCGACGTCACGACGGCGCAATCGTTCGCCGGGCTTGACGGTCCGGTCACGATTCATCGGGACGAGTGGGGCATCCCGCACATAAAGGCCGAATCCGAGCACGATGCCTTTTTCGCGCAGGGATTTGTGACGGCGCAAGACCGGTTATGGCACATGGACTACGACCGTCACCAGGCGCTCGGCCGGTGGGCGGAGTGGGCCGGGCCGTCTGCGCTCAAAGCGGATCGACTAATGCGGCGGCTCAGCCTCGAACGGGCGGCGAAGGCGGACCTGG
>JAQBUX010000263.1 GCA_027623795.1 Chloroflexota bacterium | reverse complement strand
CTTGTCGGCCCTTTGCGCAGGCTGGTCGATGGAGCTGAATTGAGCACCGAATCTCTCGACGCAGAAGCGATAAGGGCGACCGCCGAGCTCAGGTCATTTTTGAAGTACGTAGGCGCAGACCCGGACGACCTCGATGAATAATGCAGATGACCGTAAACAGGGAGAGGGACGCTCGACACATGGAGGGAGAGTTGACAGATAACCCAGATAACCCAGATAACCCAGATAACCCAGATAACAGGGACGGACAGAGCCCGATGGACGAATCCACGGGTTCTCACGCCGGCGTAGTTGACGGTCCGAACGCTGACGAAATGCCCGTGATCGAAGACCCGCTAGATGCGGCGATACGTGAACGGGACGAGCTAAAAGCTCTCGTGCAGCGGGTGCAGGCGGATTTCGTCAACTACCGGAACCGCGTTTCGGCGGAGCGTGACGAGATCCGGCGCGCGGCGACGGGACGTTTAGCGTTAAGGGTCCTGAATACAGTAGACCAGCTTGACACCGCTCTTGGCGCTGAACGACCGGACGACGTAAACCAGTCGTGGCTCGATGGTTTTGACGGTATTCGTCGCGGCCTTCTTCAGGTCCTCTCTTCAGAGGGAATCGAGGCGTTCGCGAGCGAAGGCGATCCTTTCGATCCCAGGTATCACGAGGCGTTGCTTTCTACGGAGTCTGAAGAGGTACCTGCAAACACTGTGGTCAACGTCCTCCGCAAGGGATACAAAATGGGCGACGATGTCATCAGGGCGGCGCAGGTACAGATTTCTAAAGCTCCCGCCGGGCCGCCACAGGCGCAGACCGTGGACGGCTAAAAGCTTTACGACGAGGGCGTTTTCGCCCCGGCGCACCGGCCCCGGGATCGGGGCGACCGACGACGAAACGAAGTACGAACATTTGACGAGGGATCAACCGAAAAATGGCTAAGGCGATTGGGATCGACCTGGGGACGACGAACTCTGCGATGGCGGTGATGCAGGCGGGAGAGCCGGAGATCATCGAAAACAAGGAAGGGCGACGGACGACGCCTTCGGTGGTGGCCGTCAACCCGAAGACCGGCGAGCGGTTTGTGGGCGAACTGGCGCGACGACAGGCGATCACAAACCCTGAAAACACCGTCTACTCGGTGAAACGGTTCATCGGACGGCGATTCGACGATCCGTCGGTCAAGGAAGACGCTACGCGTGTCTCGTTCAAATTGACGGCCGCCCCGTCCGGAGACGTCGCGGTCTCGTTGAACGACAAGCCGCAATCTCCACCCGAAATCTCGGCGATGATCCTTCGCAAACTCAAGGAAGACGCTGAGACGAAGTTGGGAGACAAGGTCACCAAGGCGGTGATCACCGTGCCGGCGTATTTCGACGACAGCCAGCGCGAGGCGACGAAGGTTGCAGGTGAGATCGCAGGGCTTGAGGTGCTGCGCATCATCAACGAGCCGACCGCGGCAGCGCTGGCGTACGGCCTTGAGGGCAAGGGTGACCAGACCATCGCCGTCTACGACTTCGGCGGCGGGACATTCGACATCACGATCCTCCAGATCGGCGACGGCGTGTTCGAGGTCAAATCGACCAACGGCGACACACATCTCGGCGGGGACGACCTCGACCTGGCCATCGTGAACTGGGTGGCAGACGAATTCAAATCAGACCACGGCATAGACCTCCGAACTGACCCGGCGGCCCTACAGCGGCTGAGGGTCGAGAGCGAACGCGCCAAGATCGAGCTGTCGACGGTCACGTCTACCGAACTCAATTTGCCCTTCATCACCGCCGATGCAACTGGACCGAAGCATCTGACGAAGAGCCTCACACGTGGAAAGCTGGAACAGCTCGTCGGGAGTTTTGTCGAGCGTACGGTTGGGCCAACGAAAAACGCGCTGAAAGACGCCGGCGTGACGGCGGCCGAGATCGACGAAGTGATCCTGGTCGGAGGAACGACCCGGATGCCTTCAGTTATCGCGAAGGTGAAGGAGTTGTTCGGCAAGGACCCGCATCAGGGTGTGAACCCTGACGAGGTTGTCGCGATGGGAGCCGCCATCCAGGCCGGTGTGCTTGAGGGTGAGGTGAAGGACGTCCTTTTGCTGGACGTGACGCCGCTCACGATGGGCATCGAGACGCTGGGCGGGGTAATGACGGTCCTGATCCAACGCAACACGACCATTCCGACATCCAAGTCTGAGGTGTTCAGCACGGCCGCCGACAGTCAGCAATCGGTCGAGATACATGTGCTCCAGGGTGAGCGCAGCATGGCGAAAGAGAATACTTCGATAGGCCGATTCATGCTGGACGGGATCCTCCCCGCGCCGCGCGGCGTCCCGCAGGTCGAAGTGACGTTCGACATCGACGCGGACGGTATCCTCAGCGTCTCGGCAAAGGACAAGGCGACCAACCGGGAGCAACACATAACGATAACCGGACGGTCCGGGTTGTCTCAGGACGAGATCGACCGCGCTGTCAGGGACGCCGAGGATCACGCCGAAGAGGACCGGCTGCGACGGGAGGCGGTCGAGACGCGCAACGCCGCCGACAGCTCGGTCTTCGCCGCGGAAAAGTTGCTGCAAGAGCAGGGCGACAACGTGCCGGCCGACGCGCGAACGGAGGCCGAAGCGGTTATCGCACGGCTGAAGGAGTTGCTTGCCGACGAGAACTCGTCGGCCCAGGTTCTGGCAAGCACAACAAACGAACTGCAGACAGCGCTCCAGAAGATCGGGCAAGCCGCATACGCGGGCGCCGGCGGCCCCGGTGGTCCTGAAGGACCGCCAGATGGCGCAGACGAGGGTGACGATGACGACGGCGAGACTGTGGAGGGTGAGTTCCGGGAGGTCTAGCCGGCGTTCCGGCGGGAGACCGCTCGTGTCCCGGGTGTTCCGGGACGGATAAGATCTGTTAAAGGGGCCGGACGTTAATCGTCCGGCCCCTTCGCGTTACGCGGTTACCGGCCGTTGAGGTTTCCGGGTAGGAATTCGGTCCGCGCCGTCGTCCCTCTACGTCAGACCGAAGTGCGGGAAGATCAACTCCCGAACCTGGTCGACGCTCCGGTCGTTGAAGGCTCGGACCTGCATCTCCACCAGCTCGTCGACTGGAACGGCATCGTCGGCGTAAGTCGTCTGCCTCCGGGACCCCGGTGAACCGGGCGATCTCGGCGACTCGGTCACCTCGGCGGGCATCTCCGGCGGGAGGGCCACGCCCGCCATGATCGCCAGATCGACAGTCCATGCCCGTGCGACAGCGTCCAGATCGTAGCCTCCGCCTCCGACGGCGAGCCAGCGGCCGCACGCCGCCGCCAGTTCAGACAGTCGATTTACGACGGCGGCGTGGCCCTGGACGGTAAGGCTGAGATGCGTGATCGGGTCGAGGACGTGGGTATCGATACCGAGCTGCGTTAACAGGACATCTGGTTGAAACGCTTCGATTAGTGGAGGCGCCACGGCCTCAAACGCGTCGAGATAGGCGCGATCAGACGTGTACGGCGCCAGCGGGACGTTGACCGAGTAGCCCCGACCGGCGCCGCGGCCGGTCTCGCCCGGGTTGCCCGTGCCCGGGAAAAGAAACTGACCGCTTTCGTGGAACGAGATGGTCAGGACTTCAGGCGAGTCGTAAAAGCCCGCCTGCACGCCGTCACCGTGGTGGCAGTCGATGTCGACGTAGGCGACCCGCGATCCCCGTTCCGCCAGCCACTTTGCGGCCATGACTGTGTCGTTGAAAACGCCGAACCCCGATGCTCGGTCCGCCATCGCGTGATGCTGGTGGCCCCCGGCGATATTGAACGCGACGTCGGCCGAGCCGTCCGCGATGGCCTGCGCCGCCACCATCGTACCTCCAGCCGCCAGCGCGTTAGCCTCGAACATCCCGGGGAACACAGGATTGTCGCCGGGCCCGAAACCATAAGTCGGGCCGGCAGGCAGTTCGAGCCCGGAGGAAAGCGCTTTCACGGCCGTGACGTATTCAGCGGTGTGGAAGAGCCGTAGTTCGTCGTCAGTAGCGGGCCGAGGCGGCAGCACCGA
>JAQBUX010000262.1 GCA_027623795.1 Chloroflexota bacterium | reverse complement strand
GCAGCACGGGGGCCACGCCGATGCAGTATCGGCTGACCGTGGTTGCGGAACGCGTGCAGTAAAGGACGAGACGATGAGGAGACGCGCATGGCGAACGGCCTGAACTTACCGGCGGGCACACTGTTTGTGGATGATGCTGGACAGCGCCGGATCTCGAATGGCCCCAATATCCCCGGGTCCCTCGTCGATGCGAATGGGCAGCGGTATAGGGCACCACCGATACCGGACGGTTGGCACGGTCGCGTGGCACTCGGCAGAGATCAGGGCGCCTTCCAGTTCACCCAACCCCCCACGGGGGCTGGGCCGGGCAGTGCGGAGTTTGGGCGATGGATAGATCAGCACTACGGGGAACGGCGGGAAGATGCCGCCAGAAGAAGGGCGTTTGAGGCCCAGACGCAGCGCCGGATTCGGAACATTGGCTTGGCCACCGTCGGGACTGTGGCGGGGGCGGCGACCCTCCCGTCTCTCTTCGCAGGCGGTGGTGCGGCAGGGGCTGGCGGTGGTGGAGTGTTACCAAGCACCAGCATCGCAGGCTCAACCGCGTTCTCGCCCTTTGCTGCGTACCCGGGGATGGTGGCATCAGGCGCGACACCAGCATCGTTCGCAGCGGCGTATCCGGGGACCGTCGCGTCCGCCCAGGCGGCACGGGGCATCGGGTCTCGTATTCGCGGCTGGTTTGGTCGCGGCGACAACGCGACGAACCTGGCGTCTCTCGGGGCGGGCCTCTGGACCGGCAACCGAGCGGCGGGGGCGTCCGAGCGGGCGAACACGCGCGCCGCAGAAGAGCAGCGCCGGCAGTGGGACGAAAACATGGCCTTTCTCCGGCAGCAGGAAAAGGATCGGCTGGAGCGGGACGCGGCGAATGACGCCGAGAAGAAGCGCCGGTGGGAGGCGGAGGAGGCGGAGAAGCGCCGGCAGTATGACGAGAAGACGACGCTCCGGGCGCCGTATCGCGCGGCCGGCCGGACGGCCTTGTCGCAACTCATGGCGAACGACTATTCAGGGCGCACGCGACAGACGCCCTATCGCCCGACGATCAGTTATCGGCCTCGATAGGACAACGAACCCATGGCCCACAGAGACGACCACACCGAAGACGACCCGTTTGACGACTCGTATCCCGGCCTGACGTCGGCACCGCTAAAGCCGGGGGACGCGGGTTACCGCATGGGCACATGGGCGCCCGGCTACAATCCGGGTCCGAACTGGAACGAGGGCGTGGCCCCGTCGCCCCCTACTCCGCGCTATGACTACAACAGCGACTTACCGCCCGATCCGGGGGTGTTGGAACAGCTCGGGTTGTCTGGGTTGACGCCTGGTTATGGCTGGGAATGGCAAGGCCCGCAGGCTCCCGTCTGGGACATGGATGTGAACCAGTGGCAGCGCGGTGTCTGGGGGCAAGTGAAAGGCCGAGGGAAGGGCTTCGTTCCCGATCCGCCGCCGGGGGCTGGTGACCCAAACGATCCCAACAAACCATCGGACGATAACCTCCCGCCCGGGTATATCTGGAAATACATTAACGGGCGTTGGACGCAGTACTACACAGGCTCCCGGCCCGACCCCGGAAAAGATCGTCACGGCAACCCGAACACGGACGGTGGCGGTGGCGACGGTGGCATAGATGTAACGAGCTTCAGTGGCGGCACCGCACCGCAGGGCCAGTATGGCTTCCCGTCTCTGCAGCGGCCCCCGGACTTTTCGTATGCGAGCTTCGATCCGGGCGAGCGGTTCTCGCACCCGGACTTCCAGGCACCGGACCCGTCGGACGTCTTCAACGAACCGGCGTATCAGTTCCGGTTCCGCGAAGGGCAGCGGTCGATTGAGAACTCGCGGGCCGCGCAGGGCTTGACGCGCACGGGGGCCACGCTCAAAGCCTTGACGGAATACGGGCAGAACTTCGGATCGAACGAGTACAGCAACGTCTACAACCGGGCGGGGCAGAACTACGCCACGAACCGGAGCAACCGGGCGGACATCTACAACACGAACCTGAACAGCAGGTTCAACGCCTGGAACGCGAACCGCGGGAACGCGCTGGACACGTTCAACACGAACTGGGGCGTGACCAAGGACGCGTTCGCCCCGGAACAGCGGGCCGCCGAGATGCAATTCGGGCGCGACTGGGACGTGTACAAGTTCCAGAACGATGACGCCTACCGCTGGGCGCGGTTGTCGAGCGAAGAGAAGCAGAAGATGTTCGAATTGGGGAGAGACTAGATGCCCTACGGGCCTCCACCGTCCGCGATTCCGTATGCGCGCGAGCGCCCCTATGACAATGAGGGGTACACGTCGCGGCTGAGCGATCTCATGCTCCGGCGTGGGGATCAGTTGGCGGCGGAGATCCGTCGCGGGGGCGAGATCAGTTCGTCCCGGTGGACGAATGCCGGCAACCAGATCATGACGTCGCTGGCGCAGTTGGCGCAGGGGCGGGACCAGGAGCGGGAACGGGAGCGCCGGGAGCAGTTGGAACAGGAAGCGCGCGACCAGCAGGTACTCGACAACGAGTATCGCCAGTCGCAGGCCGCTGACGCCAGCGAAGAGCGCAAGGCCGACGTGGAGTGGCGGCGGGAGCAGTTCCGCGACACGCAGGCGGATCGCATGACGGATCGGATGCCGTTGGGGGCGGAGATCCCCACGGACTCTCCGGTGTGGCGGCAGATCGGTGGCACGAGTTCGGAAGCGGCGTTCGAACCGCGGTCGGCGATGGATGCGCGTCTCGAGGCCCGCCCGATCGCGGACGTGAGCGGCGTCCCGTCGTTCTCCGAGGCTCCGTCGTCGCCGGTGGAGAGTGCGCCGATGCCGATGCCGCAGCCGGAGTGGGAGCCGATGGAACGGCGCTCGATGTCGCCGGATGTGGCCGCGCGGCCGGATCGGATGCGGCGGGTGCCGAGTCCGTCTGAAGCCATCGCCCAGGAGACGCGCGCGCTGGCGCGGGAGAACGCCGAGGCGACACGGGACGCGACACGAGAGAACCGGGAATGGCAACGGGCGCGTGCGGTCGATACAGCGACGGCCACGGCCGCGAACAGATCCGTTATGCAGGCGCAAGGCGCGCAACGAATTGCGGCGGCGAATGCACGACTCAAGATCGCGCAAGACGAGGCGGCGAGCGGCGGCACGTTGACCCGGAGGCAAACGGCGGCGATGTTCCAGTTGGCGACACAGGTCAAGTCTCACCCGGAATACATGGACATGCTGGATATCAACACCGGCTGGCAGGGGGTTCAGGTCGGATTGCGCCAGAAGAACGGCTTTGGCGACATCACGGCGATCAACGCCTTCCAGCGCATGGTGGATCCGGGGGCGACGGTGCGCTCGGAGGACGTGGTGCTGTTGCAGACGGCGGCCGGGTTGATTGATCGGATTCTTAGTGACTACCCGATCGACAAGCTCCGCACGGGCGACAAGCTCCCGGATAAGGTCCGCGATCGTATGCGCGTGGTGGCGAAGGAACTGTATGAGAGGCGGGCGGGGAACTACAACAGCGGGACGGGCGCGCAGTTCCGCCGCCAAGCGGACGCTGCGGGGGTGCCGTTTGATCTCGTTGGGATGGACTTCGCGGTTGGCAAGCCCGTCGTCACGCTTGAGGACATCGAGAAGCTGAGGAAGCCCCAGTAATGGCTCAACAGCGATTCCGCCGTCCGACGGTAGACGATTTCGACTTCGCCGATGACGTGTCGCCGGCTGATCGGGAGCTGTACGTCCGCGCGCAGAAGCCGATCCTGGTCGAAGACGAGCCGCCGCCGATGACGTCTGATGTCCCGCAAACGGGCGGGGAGTTCTTCTCACAGGCGACGAGAAGCCTCAACCCGGTCGATATGTATCTCGGGAGCCGCGCCCTCATGTCCGATCCCGGCGGGGCGGCGAGTGCGGTGGCGTCCACGCCGATCCGATTGGCGCAGGAGGGGGTGGATGAGTTCCGGCAGGGGAACTATGCCCGTGCGGCCCGGAAGGGCTTCGAGGCGACCCTTCCCATCGCGGGCGGTGTGGCCGGGGCGGGTGCGGGGCTTGTCCTCGGCGGGCCT
>JAQBUX010000261.1 GCA_027623795.1 Chloroflexota bacterium | reverse complement strand
AGGGAGCAGCTCGCAACAGCCTGATCTCTCTATTACCGAAACCGTCCCACTATGCTGAAGTCCAACAGCCCGGCACGATGGAGATTAAAACGACGAGGGGGTTGTGAAGCTTCAGGAAACCCCAACATTTCTTCCCACCCCCACGCAACGCTCGATACGTTCCGCGGCCGATGAAATACAACGTCCAGAACGGCCGGATAATGCTCCCGAAGGGAAAGCGGAAAACAGCAGTGATGGCGAGATTTGCCCCCAGGTGTCTCATCGCTTCGTGAGCTTCGTCGGTGCGTAGTTCCGCCTTTAGTTCCTCGGCCCGTTCCGGCGTAATGCGACCCTCTTCGAGCCACGTCTCCAGCCCTTTGGCGAGGAAAGCCTCCGCCTTTATGTCCGAGTCTTTGACCGCATCCCTTGACTTGACGAATATCGCCTTCCAGTTGAAGAACTTGTAAACGATCTGGATCACCCGGCTGGCAATCCTGAGCTCGGCCCCCTGCCATCCCTGCGTGCACGCCTCGGCTTCAACGATCGATTCCTGGAACGCCACGAACTTCTCCGAGCCGAGCGCCGCTCGAATTTCCTCCTCGTTGACCTGGACAAACGCCCGGAGCCGGTCGAAATCGACATCGTCAAAGACCGGCAGGTTCCCTCGCCGCGCCGCGGACAGGATCTGGTTGCGTGCGGGGAAAGGCGTTGCGACCGCAGACTCGAAATCCACGATGAACTGGTCGCCATCAGGCGTGCGAATCAGATTGGTGTGGGCGTGCGGGTTGCTTGGATTCAGTTGCCAGATCGGCAACCCGGCTGAAGCCAGTAGCATCGTCGCTTCGGTGAGGAATTCGCGCGCAGCCTCATCATTTGGAGCCTCTTCGCCCACGATGAGAGTGCTCACGATAGTCGGGCGCCCGCCGATGCAGCCGATATCTATGATCGGAGCGACCAGATTCTTTCCAAATCGGAACTCGGTGAGGTATCCGGCGACGTCGCGCCTGTGCTTGGCCGCCCGTAGCGCCGAGGGGTTCGCGTCGTACGGGAACTTGGCCTGAAACGCCATCCAGTAAATCAGCCGGATGATGAACGGCGGATTGAATATCTTTGTTGCCGTGCCGGCCTCCCGGTCCAGCATCACTACGCTGCCGTAAGAATCAGCAATCTTGACGCCTTTCATCGGCACAGCGGCGACGTCTCGACCAAGAATCGGACGTGCCAACCACCGGATCGATTCCATCCACCGGTGAAAGTGGATCAACACAAAGAGCGCAATGAGCCCCAGCAGATAGCCGCCGATCACGTCAGTCGGCCAGTGCGCTTCCTGGTAGATGCGTGACAGTCCCGCAGCCCCGATAGCGATCGCGACGATCGCGAAAAGCGGTACCAGAAATAGCCGTCGCAACTTGTGCGTGACGCCCAGGTAGAGGGCGAAACCGTAGAAAGCGACCGTGCCGAGGGCGTGTCCGCTGGGGAAGCTAGCTCCGGGGTGTGCGGGGTCCGGCCGCGAGCGTCCAACCCATTCACCGAGGGTGTGGTCCGCGGTGATGGCGAAAGCGGCCACTATAACTCCTGCTATGGCAACCCCTACGGCCAGCCTGGCATGGCCGCTCACAAACAGAATGGCGACCATCATCAGCCCGACCAGCGCAGACGCCTGAGCGTTGAATAAGGCCGCTATCGTGTCCAACGTGGCGTCGGCGCCGGGCCAACTCCAGGCCGAGATGGTCTCGACGCCGTTCGTGTCAAATCCCTCGAACGGATGGGACCGGAGCCACCATCCAAGCACGAGCAGCGAAACGCCGGAAGTTGCGAGGATTAACGCCGTCAATACCGCCCGCCGGAGTGATATCCCGGTGAACTGCTGAGCCAGTTCGTACCGGGCGTTCGAGGCGTGGGTGTCTGTTCGAGGGATCATCGTGTCGTTTTCGATGCTGAACAGGTTCCGTGCGATTCAATCACGACGACGTGTCGGTACTCGGGAGGCGCTCTCAGTACCTGTGCCGCGATCGTACTCCATCCCGGGCCCTCGCCGTCTCCGTAACGGTCATCGCGCGATGGTTCGAAATCGTCGCAGGCGCGACCATGGCCGAGGAGTCCCGGTCGACACGGCACGCCGCGTATAATCGGTCCGCCCTAAGCGACACACGTCCGAGTGCGCGCGCCTGACGCCGACAGCGAACACTTCGGCCAGACCCCTTGCGGATCCGAACCACGAAGGAGACACCCCGGAATGGCGGAAACCAGTTTCGACCTCGTCGTGATAGGCGCCGGTCCCGGCGGATACCACGCCGCCATCCGTGGCGCACAACTTGGCCTCAAGGTCGCCGTTATCGAAAAGGATGACGGCACCGGCATCGGCGGGATCGGCGGCGTTTGCCTCAACTGGGGCTGCATACCCAGCAAATCACTCCTCAAGAACGCCGAACTGCTCAATCAGTTGAAGGACGCCGATGAGTGGGGCTTCTCGTTCGACAATTTCAGTGCCGATATGGGCAAAGCCGTAGACCGCAGCCGCAAGGTTTCCAGCACTCTGACGCAGGGCGTCAGTTACCTGTTCCGCAAAAACAACATCGAGTTGTTCAGAGGCGTCGGCCGCTTCACTTCGTCGACGACGGTCCAGGTCGAGGACGGACCGGAGCTAACGGCGGCCAACATCGTGATCGCAACCGGCGCCCGACCACGTTCCCTGCCGGGGCTTGAGATCGATGGCGAGTCCGTCATCACCAGCCGGAACGCGCTCGAGATGCGTGACACACCGTCCGCGATCGGAATCGTCGGCGGCGGAGCGATCGGCGTCGAGTTCGCCTACTACTTCCGTGCGTACGGCGCGGAGGTCACGATCTTCGAGATGCTCGACCACCTGGTCCCGAACGAGGATGAGGAGGTGTCTGTTGAGCTTGAACGCGCCTTTCGCAAGCAGAAGATCAATTACGTCACCGGGGCCCGCGTCGCGGGGACAGAACGACGAAACGGCAAGACTGTCGTCAGCTACGAAGCGTCGGGCGAGCAGTCAGAGTTCGAGTGCGACATGGTTCTGCTGGGTATCGGCGTGGCGCCCAACACGGACGACATCGGACTCGAAGCGGCCGGGGTCGCGACAGACGACCGCGGCTTCATCCCGATCGACGGCAAGATGCGGACCAACGTGCCGAACATCTTCTGCGTCGGCGATGTCACCGGCAAACTGCTGCTAGCACACGTGGCCTTCAAACAGGGCGTCGTGGCGGCTGAGACGATCAACGGCATGGAAACGCCGGACATCGTCTATACGGACATGCCCCGGGCGACCTACTGCCAGCCGCAGGTCGCGAGCATAGGGATAACCGAGGCACAGGCCAACGAGCAGGGACGGAACACGAACGTTGGCAAGTTCGCATTTCGGGGAAACGGAAAGGCGATCGCGCTCAACGAGTACGAAGGTTTCATCAAGATCGTGTCGGACGCCGAGTCGGGCGAGATTCTCGGTGCGCACATGATCGGGCCGGACGTGACCGAGCTGTTGGCCGAGATCGGGGTCGTCAAGACGCTGGAAGGAACACCGAACGAGATCGCATGGACCACGCACGCCCACCCGACGCTTTCGGAAGCGATGATGGAAGCGGCGCTTTCGGTCGAGGGCGAGGCGATCCACGGGGCGTAGGGGTTTCTTAGGCGGCGGGGTCAAGAAGGCCGGACCAGGAATTATCCTGGCGGCGCTTTCCCCGTCTCCGCCAGCAACGCTTCCAGCGCGGCGCGGTCGATACCGCGGGCTATCGCCTCTTCGGCGTCCGCGTGGGACGCCTCCTGGTCACCAAGGGCTATGTGGACGGCCGCCCGGTTTGCGTACGCCTCGGCGTAGTCCGGCCTGAGCCGGATCGCCTCGGTGTAGTCCCTCAGCGCGTGGTGATTGCGATCCAGGGCATGGTACGAATTGCCGCGGTCTACGTAGGCGTCCGGATAGCCCGGGCGCAGCCTGATGGACGCGTCGTAGTCCGCCACAGCTTCCAGATGCCTGCCCTGTTCGGCGAATGCCGAGCCGCGATGGTGATACATCCCGGCCGCAGGCGGCGAAATCTGAATGGCAGCGC
>JAQBUX010000260.1 GCA_027623795.1 Chloroflexota bacterium | reverse complement strand
TCCCGGTACCCGAAATCTTTCCAGGCGTGTAGAGACCCGCTGAACCCGTGAACGAGAACCAGCGGCGGTCCTGAACCCTCGACCTCGTAATGGATCTTGGTCCCGTCGATTGGATTGTTCGTGAACGGCATGGTGTATCTCCCGACGCGTCAACGGAATACCCGCCCTTCGAGAACCTCAGGGTGGGCGGAGACATGCTCCGGCGTGAGGCGGAAACCGGCTCCGGCGTGAAGCTGAGCACCCTCCGGCGCGAGGCAGAAACACTCTCCGGCGTGAATTGGCCTTGAAGCCAAAACTCCGGCCTCACCTGGACCAAGATTCCGGCCCCACTCGGACTAATACTCTGGCCCCACCTAGACGAAGACTCCGGCCTCAACTAGACCGATCCTCCGGCCCCACCCTGAGGTTCTCGAAGGGCGGGGCCGGAGGATCGTTTCGCTCTAGAATCGGGACTTCTTGGCCTCGAAGTTGGAGTGCACATCGATGAGGACCGTCTTGCCCTCGCCGTTCAACTGTCTGGCCTTCTGGATCGCCGGGCCCATCTCCGCAACCTTGGTGACCGTGATCCCCGTTGCGCCCATGCCCTCTGCGATCTTGGCGTAATCGCCCGCCATGTACGACACGTCGTACTTCTCGCGAGCCGTCGGGAAACCGCCCGGGTAGGTCGCCATCCCGCCATTGTTCAGCAGGACCGTGGTGATCGGTAGATTGGCCTTGACCGCGGTGGCGACGTCAAGCCCGGACATGCCGAACGCGCCGTCGCCCATGTAGTTCAGGCAGAACTTGTCCGGGTTGGCCAACTTTGCCCCGATCATCGCCGGGATGCCGAAGCCCAGGTGGGTTGTTTTGCCCCACCCCATGTAGCTGTGCGGCGTGGTCGCCGTCAGGAACGGCACCATTGCGTCACGAGGCCCGCCGGCGTCGTGGGTGACGATGCTGTTTTCTTGATCGATGTTGTTCTCGATCTCCCAGATGACCCGGTACGGGCTGAGCGGCTCGTCGGCGACCTCAAGCATGGGCTGCCACTCTTTCATCCAGTCCGCCTTTACCTTCGCGATTTCTGCGGCCACGCCCGTGTTGCGGTTGTTGTCACCTACCTGGCCCTTGATCTCATCGATCATCGCCTCGATCGTGAGCCGGGCGTCGCCGATCAACGCGATGTCTGAAGCGGTGTCCTTGTTCACATCGTCTTCGGTCGTCGTGTTGTGGATCACCGTCTTGCCCGCGGGGACCGACTGGCAGTAGCTGTTCAGCGTGAAGCTGGTCCCGAGGCCCAGGATTACGTCGGACTCTACGATCCACTTGTGTGCCTGCCCGGTGGTCGCTCCGCTGCCTGCGCCGAGCGAAAGCGGGTGGCGCTCGTCAAAGCCGGACTTGCCCTCCATGGTGGTGAAGACCGGGATTCCGGTCAGTTCCGCCAGCTCGGTGAGGGCGGCGGATGCGCCGGAGAACAGAATGCCCGCGCCGGCCCAGATCATGGGCTTCTTTGCGGCGAGCAGGACTTTAACGGCGTCCTTGACGTCGCCCCGGGACGGGGCGCTCATTGCGGAAGCAGGGGACGTGTAGTTCATCGCCTCTTCGGGTACTTCCTGTGCGCAAACGTCCAGGGTCATCTCGACCACGACCGGGCCTCGGCGTCCGTTCCGGAGCGCCTGGAATGCGCGGCGCATCACGTCGCCGATCTGCGTCGGCGTGTCGATCGCCTCGACCGACTTCACGACGCTGCCGTAGGTGTTGACAGCGGCGAAGTTGGGCCGGACGTTACGTCGTTCCAGCGGATAGCCGCCGGGGAGGACGAGCATCGGGATGTTGTCGCCGAACGCCTGGGAGAGTCCGCCGATGGAGTTTTCCGCTCCCGCAGCGTGCTGCATCATGACGACCCCGAATCCCTCGCCGCCGCCGGACCTACCGAACCCGTCGGCAGCCATCACCGCGCCGCGCTCGTGCCGGAACATGACCGGGCGGATGCCTTCTTTGGCGGCTTCCTCGATCAGTGCGTTGCTCGGGAAGCAGGTCATCTGCTCCACGCCCTCCGTCTTGAGGATGCGGGCGATGAACTGTGTTCCATTCATGGAGAATCTCCCTGTGTAGATGTCTGTTGGCGGGTCTGGCGGTGGATCGCGTAAGTAGACGCGATGCGGAGTTTCGCAGATTCTAGCCCGCGGACCGGCTCGTCACACAACCACGGCGCGCAGCTACTTGTCGCCGGGCGATTATTTCAGGGATTCCCCCTCCTCGTGGGAGAGTATTAGGGTGGTGAAGTAATTCCACCGCGGAGTCGCCCGGCCCCGCCCGTCCCAACATCTTCCGGCCAGCGTTAACCAACAGGAGGAGTCTGAGCTGTACGCACTCACGCTCGTGGGAGGACGCGGTGAGCGTCTTCAACCGATTACTGACTCGATGCCAAAGGCGATGGCGCCGTTAAACGGCGTGCCGATCGTCGAATACCAGGTTCGATGGATGCGGTCGCAGGGCGTAACCGACGTCGTGTTCCTGACGGGCTACCTGGGGGAGACGATCGAGTCGTACTTTGGAGACGGCTCGGCGTTTGGCATCCGTGCGCACTACTCTCACGAGGACGCACCGCTTGGCCGTGGCGGCGCTATTCGTAAGGGCCTGTCCATGGTCCCGATGGATGAGGACCCGGTCCTCGTGACCAACGGGGACAACATCACCGACCTGGATCTTACTTTGCTCCTCGAAAAGCACAGAACTTCCGGGGCGCTTGCGACTCTGATGCTGACAGGCTACCCAAGCCAGTTTGGCGTCGTGGAGGTTGGAGACGACGATTGGGTCGAGGGTTTTGTGGAGAAGGGAATGCTCCCGATCTGGATCAACGCAGGTGTGTATCTCTTCGACCGTGCGATCGAACCAATGTTGCCCGGGGTCGGTGATCACGAAACGTCGACCTTCCTGGAACTCGTGAAACAGCGCCGTCTCGCCGCCCTGCGCTCGGACGCCCTGTGGCTAACCGTCGACGGCCCGAAAGAGCTCAGAGAGGTCAGCGAACGGTTGGTGACCGAGGGTCTGGCGTGAAGGGTTGCCGCTGAAGTCGGTCCGAACCGACTCCTTCCGCCACGAACCCGGAGAGGCGATCAGGCCATCCCTGTTGAGGATGATCAACTTATCGCGGCCGCAGCGACGGGCACGGTCGTTACTTCAATACAAGACTCTCAAGGTGGTTCTGTCAGAACTCGGGGCTCGCTCTGTCGCGGAGACGAGATGAGTCTCGAGAAGTTGACCGATCAGGAAACTAACTCAGCCATCAGCGTTGACCACCGAGCGATGAATATCTCTCTTCGGGTGGATGATGTAACTGGTTTGCTGTGCGTCGGTCGGATTCTCAAGTAATGGCGTAGTTCGTCGAAAGCGGTACAGAATCGACTGGCCGAATCGAACCGTCCGAAACCCAGCATCGGATAGTAGCGCTGCTTGATCGGCCGATGGCTCTGCTCGATGCGGTTATTCAGATACTGGTTGTGCCGATGCAGCGCTTTGCGCCCTACGATCCAACGAATCGTCTTCCTGTAGGCAGGGTGCTTGTCGGTCGTCACGCGTAGCGGCTTCTGGGCAGCTCCGTCGAGCAGCCGGCGCAAGAAGCGACGGGCAGCGCTCCGGTCACGGCGCTCGCTGAGCATGGTATCCAGGAGGTTGCCATCTCGATCTATCGCCCTGTAGAGGTAGCGCCATCGTCCGCCTACCTTCACGTAGGTTTCGTCAAGGCACCAGGAACGGCCAGCGTTGCCGTGGCGCCTCGTGCGCAGCTTCTAAAGCGAAACTCCCAGGCACGGATGGTCTCGTGGCTGACCTCGATGCCACGCTGCAGGAGGAGTTCCGCCACGTCGCGGAATCCGAGCTTGTAGCGCAGGCGCCAGAGGACAGCGAGCAGCACGACATCGGTGGGGAACTGGAAATCGTTGTAAGGTGAACCGGTCCGTTCGTTGAAACGGCGTCTGCAGGTTCGGCAGGAGAATGTCCCGTAGCCAAGCGACGTACGATGCTTTCTCTTAGAGACGGACATCGACGAACAATGAGGGCAGGACATGAGTAGCTCCTCGTCTCAGTT
>JAQBUX010000010.1 GCA_027623795.1 Chloroflexota bacterium | reverse complement strand
GCCCTATCGCCTGATCGACCGCGTTTCCCAGAAGCACCGGGATCGTCACCATGAAGACGGATGTCGCGAGGATCGCGAGCGATCCGAATATGAGGAGTTTGGGGCTCGTTGTCGCGGTAAGTTTTGCTAACCGCCACAGAACTCCAGCGGACTGCGCGGGCGGAGGGACGTGGCGTCGGTTGGGCCGCCCGGCGACGCTCGCGAGTTGTTGTCCGGGGTTCGTGGTGGTGGCCATTGGTTAGCCTCTCAGTCGTCGGACGCCCTAGGTCACGCCCTGCACGAGGTGCCGTAATCTCCGGGCCAGCGCTCTCAACGCGGGTCCAAACACCGGGCGGATGGACATCGTCGCATCTGCGCGGTTATTCGATATTACATCCGATCGTCACCGGATTCCGGCGGCGAGTCTACGCCCGCTCACTGATTGTTGCAGCGGGTATCGTGGCCGACTTTGCGAATTCCGCACACCAACCCGTGCCGCGCACGAGAGCGTATCGCCCCACGAAGCTGAAAATACAGGGCGAGATCGCCAGTATTCGTGGCCCAACCACTTCAACAGCCGACAGCCACGGGTAGCCACGTTTCCCGGCGCACTTTCCGCCCTTTTTTGGCCAACCGCCGATCAGACACCAGATCGTCTTTCGGAAAGCTCGGGCCTGTTACTTGAAGGGTCGATCAGGAATTCATCGAAAGTCTCGTGATTCAGGGCGACGCCAAGCCCGGGCCGGTCGTTCGGTGTGATCCATTTGCCCTCGTAGTCGAACATCGGGTCCATGATCTTGGCGAAGTCCCGGAACCGGGTGTGGAGACACTCCAGCCGGTAGAAGTTCGGGATGGTCATCGAGCAGTGGAATCCGGCCATGATCGCCACCGGGCCCAGTGCGTCGTGGGGACTGACCCGGACGTAGTAAGGCTCCGCAAGCGCGGCGATGCGCTTCAGTTCCGATATTCCGCCGGTCCACGCGATATCCGGCATGATGAAGTCAACCAGCCGCTCCTCGAGGAGTGGAACATAGTCGTATCGAGTGAAGCGGCGCTCGCCCATGCAGATAGGGATGTCGGTGCTTTCCCGGACCTGGCGCAGCGCTTTGAAGCTCTCAGGCGGGACCGGCTCCTCGTACCAGGTGAGGTTGAGGTGCTCTAGCGCCCTCCCCCCGGCTATCGCGGACGCTACATCAAACCGGCCGTGGGCATCGACCATCAGCTCAGTTTCCGGCCCGACGGCCTCCCGGACGGTCCCTTGACGACGTAGGTCTTGATGTCCGTGATCTTCATAGCGCTCTCCGGTCCCCTGACCCGTAGCTCCCGGAACCCGTAATCTTCGGAATCCTGTAGCGTTCATCCGGCGGCGGGCAGCATACAGTGCGAAACGCGGCGGATGTAGACCGGTTGCGTGATGGTTCTGGTGGCGGTTCTATGGTCCCTCGCTTACCCTCGGTCCACTCAAATAGAAACAGCGCATTAATGAACGGATCTGGCATGACAACCACAAGCAGCGACCAGGCGGCGGACGCCAGACAAGCACGCATCCTCGGCGAGACCACCGACACGGGTATGTGGGATATCGAGCTGTCCGCAGATGGCCCGCTCGGAAGCCTCCCAGTTACCAGCGAGATGCTGATCAATGAGCCGAGCGGCAACATCTTCGGCATGACGCAGAACGCCGGAATGGGCTGGAACCCTGACGAGCTTCTGCGCACGCAGTTCATGATCCTGAGCACCGTCGGCGGGATGCGCGGGCCGGACGGCAAACCCCTCGCGCTTGGCATCCACACCGGCCACTACGAACTGGGATTGCTGATCGCTGAGGCGGCCGACGAACTGCGTCAGCTCGGGGCATTGCCGTTCGCGGCCTACTGTTCCGATCCATGCGACGGCCGGACGCAGGGCACTACCGGCATGCTCGACTCCCTGCCGTATCGTAACGATGCAGCGACCGTATTCAGGCGGTTGGCCCGGTCTGTTCCGACAACACGCGGCGTGCTCGGCGTGGCGACGTGCGACAAGGGACTCCCGGCGATGATGATGGCGATGGCGGGGTTGAAAGACCGGCCGTCTGTTCTTGTGCCCGGCGGCGTCACCCTCCCCCCGACGGTCGGCGAGAACAACGCCGAGATCCAATCCATCGGCGCCCGCCATGCGCAGGGCGAGCTGAGTCTCGTCGACGCGGCATCTCTCGGGTGCCACGCCTGCGGAACACCCGGAGGCGGTTGCCAGTTCCTCGGCACCGCCGGCACCTCACAGGTGATCGGTGAGGCGCTGGGCCTCTCGGTGACGCACTCCGCCCTCGCGCCGTCCGGCCAGGACATATGGCTGGACAATGCGCGCCGTTCCGCTGTTGCGCTAGTAGAGCTTCAGAAGCGCGGCCTGACGTCCCAGGACATCCTCACCGACGACGCTTTCGAGAACGCGATGGTCGTGCACGCCGCATGCGGCGGCTCCACAAACCTGATCCTCCACCTTCCGGCCATCGCCCACGCCGCGGGCCGCAAGATGATGACGGTCGAAGATTGGCATCGCCTGAACCTGCAGGTCCCGAGACTCGTTGACGTGCTCCCGAACGGGCCGGTCATGCACCCGACGGTGCAGTTATTCGCCGCCGGCGGAGTGCCCGAAGTGATGCTCCACCTGCGACGGATGGGGCTGCTCAATACCGACGTGCTAACGGCCACCGGACAGACCCTCGGCGAGACGCTCGACTGGTGGGAGGGATCGGACCGGCGAACTGCGCTACGGCGACGGCTGACCGATCAGGACGGGGTCGATCCCGATGACGTGATCATGGACCCGGACCGCGCAAGATCCAGGGGCCTGACCAGCACGGTCACCTTCCCGAAGGGGAACATTACGCCGGAAGGTTCCGTGATAAAGAGCACGGCGATCGACCCGACTGTCGTGGACGACGACGGCGTTTACCGGAATACCGGCAGCGCCCGCGTTTTCCGCAGCGAGATCGCTACCATCCGTGCGATCAAGTCACGCGGCGAGGATCGAGTGAAGCCGGGGGAGATCATCGTGATGACCTGCGGCGGGCCGTTGGGGACCGGCATGGAAGAGGTCTTCCAGGTCACCGTGGCGCTCAAGTATCTGTCTTACGGCAAGGAGATCGCCCTCCTGACGGACGCCCGGTTCTCAGGCGTGTCCACCGGCGCGTGCATCGGACACATCGGCCCGGAGGCGCTCGCAGGGGGGCCTATCGGCCGAGTTCGGGACGGCGATCTGATCCAGATCGAGATCGACCAGAATCGGCTGGAAGGAACGGTCGACCTGGTCGGCCATGGCGACGAGGTGCACGGCGTGGACTGGGGGACGGAGGAACTGGCGAGACGCGGCGACCCCGGCGACCTCGCGCCGCACCCCGGCATGCCGGACGACAGCAGGCTCTGGGCGGCGCTCCAACACGCCAGCGGCGGCACCTGGAACGGCTGCGTGTACGACGTAGACCGGATCGTTGAGACGCTCGACGCAGGAATGAAGGCGCTCGGCCGGGGTTGAGAGCGGGGACCCGGATAGCGCCCTGACCCCGGGACATGGACAAGCTCTGTCTCGTCTGCCGGAGGGAGTGAAACTCGCGCTATCGTGCCGACCGGAGACGCCCCGGGCGGGAATGTCGTTGTAGCCGCCCTCGCTACGCCTCGACCGCGCCGTGGGGGTCGTGGTTTTTGAGCGTCTCGAGGTACTGCGGCAGTACGTGTTCTTCGTAGGCCGTTTCCAGCCTGTCCAGCAGGTTCACCGGATCAGGGTCCGATAGCACGATAGCGCCGGTTTCCTTGTCGATCATGCGTCTGATCTCTTCGATGTGATCCGCTATCCCGCCGGAGTCGCTGAGAATACCGATCACCTTGGATTCGTCGTAAGCGATCGCAAACTCGCCCAGCGTGCCCGAGCGGCCGCCCGCGATCACGACCACGTCGCAGGTCCTGATGTTCTCGATCTCCCGTCCCATCAGCCCGCTGCCGGTATAGACCATGACGTCGTATCCGTAGGTCGGGGACGTGTACCGCTCGACGTGTTCGCGAAAGTTGAGGGCGGGGGAGATGCCGACCACGAAGCCGCCCGCACGGCAGGCCCCGATTACGGCTGCGTGCGGGATGCCGGGCGCAGCGCCGGTGATAAGGGCGTACCCGCGGTTGGCAATCTCTTCACCGAGCCGCTCCATGCGCTCCATGACGTCGGAACGAATTTCGCCCCCGGCGGACCCCATCACTCCGACGGTGAGTCGCGGGAAGTTGTGGTCCTTATTGAAGTGATTCCGGGTAGTCAATTCGATCTCCGGGGCAACGCAAACGGCGGTACGGCGCAATCCGCCGGTCCGGGTCAATCGTCGCACAGGGAGAGAATTCGGCCACGGCTGGACGCGTACTCTTTCGACGCGCTTCCGCGCATGGGAGGTGCTTACGGAAAGCAGGGGCCGGGGGCCATCCGGCAAGAATCGGATCCGCCAGGTCTGCCAGATCGGCCCGGATTGCCGGAGTTGCCAGTGTTGAAATTTGCAAGAATGTGGTCAGATCTGCCAGCCGATCAGCCCGGGAAAGGCATGTGGCCCGCTAGCGCGTACCCGATCAGCGCGACAACCGTCATCTGCACCGACTTCCCGGCAAATGTGCCGACAAGGACTTTCCTGAACGGAACGCCCGCAGCGCCGGCCATCACGCCGGCCCAGTCACATATCGGGTTAGGCACGGCGGATAGCGCGAACGTCGCCCACACGGGTCGAGTGCGGAACCATCGCAGTAAGACTGTGGTGACGCCCCGTACCACCGCGTTCTTCGATCGCTCGATGTTCTCGACGGTAGAGGACCCTGCCGTCCCGGCGATGTACGTGGGCCACAGGCCTACCGACAGTCCGGCCGCAGCGGCCAGCGCGGCGCCGACCGGATTGAGGAAAGATGCGGCCACGAACACCATGCCAAGCATCGGAACCGGAAGAATCAACGTGACGCTGGCCACGACCCCGGCGAGGAACAACCCGGCGTACCCGGCGGCGGTAGGAGACGGCAACCCGTTCATGTCGAGGCCTGCCGCGGCCAGCCCGGTCGCGGACGCCAGGACGGCGAACGCAACGACGACACCGATTCGTGCGATCGGGGTCGTCGTCGTCGTCGTCGGCGCTGTTCGTGTCTGGGCGACCTGCATCTGTTCACTCCACGTATAGTCGGTGTCGCTCAGACCACTCTGCTACACGCAACCGTAATCGTGGGATCGGGCCGAGATTGTGTTCGGTGTTCGATCCGTGTGTCGTTATTTCAGTCGACCCCAAGCAGTCCCGACAGCTCCGAGAGGGATCGAATCACGTGTCTCGCGGAAGCTGACGGGTCCGCCATGTCGCCCCGCCGATTCAGCCACACCGAGATCGCGCCGGCGTTGTTTGCGCCCGTGACATCCGTCTCCAGCGAATCTCCTATGTGCACGGATCGGCTTAGCTTGTAGCCACCGACCGACGCGGCGTGCTGGAAGATTCTTGGATCAGGTTTCCGGTAGGGCTCGGCGTCGGCGCGGACGACAAACGAGAACTGGTCCGACAGCCCCAGCTCGGCCGGATCTGTGTTCGCGTTAGTGATGACGCCAAGCTGAAATCGCCCCTGAAGAGCGGCAAGCGCCGGTCTCGTATCCGGAAAGAGCGGCGTGTTCGCCACCCTCGTGGACACGTACAGATTAAACAGGCTGTCGATCAACGAATCGCCGTGCAGTTCCGCGTCCAACGCAGAGCGACGGATCGCCTCGCGACGACGCACATCCAGTGTGGTTTCGCTAAACCCAGCCTCGCTGTCGAGTGACAGGCGGGTGGCGTTCATCTCGTCCACAGACGGCACGGCCGCCGTTTCGTTGGTGAGACGTACGATCTCTTCGCGCAGGCGCCGCTGTGCGGCCAACAACCCGACCTCAAAGGCCCAAAGGGTGTCGTCGGCGTCGAAAGTTACGGTCGTAACGCCGGTCAGAGGCATGGCGAGGTATGTCTGAACAAGACTCAGGCCGCTCCCGGTGAAATGGATTTCAGCGCGGCCGTTATGTTAACCAGCATCGGGGCGTGGCTGAAAATCCGGCCGGCGTGTGCATCGCCGCCCCATCGACTGCGCGAGTCGGCCTCTGGCCCCCCTCTACGCGGCTTTTCGCAGCGCCCCCGCGCCGGACAGTTTGTTGTATGCGTCCAGCGCCGCGACCTTGTAGCACTCGGCGAGTGTCGGGTAGTTAAAAACGTTGTTGACCAGGTAGTCGAGCCTGCCCCGGAGCGCGATCACCGCCTGGCCGATGTGGATCAACTCGGACGCGCCCTCGCCGATGATATGTACGCCGAGCAGGTCACGCGTCTCGGTGTGGACGAGCAGCTTCAGGCGTCCCGTGCTATCGCCCACGATCTGACCGCGCGCCGTCTCCGAGTACCGGGCCATGCCGACCTCATAGGGGACGCAATCTAACGTCAGTTGCGCCTCGGTCTTTCCAACTATCGATATCTCCGGGATTGTGTAGATGCCGAACGGCAACGGGTCCTGCACGCCGTCCGTCGGCGCTCCGAGCGCGTTCCGCGCAGCGATACGGCCCTGCTCCATCGAGGAGGACGCCAGCGCCGGGAAGCCGATCACATCACCGGCGGCATAAATGTACGGAACGGACGTGCAGTACCGCTCGTCGACTTTGAGACATCCGCGTTCGTCGGCTTCCAGGCCGACCTTCTCGAGCCCGAGTTGATCTGTCGATCCCTGACGGCCGATCGTGTATAGAAGGACATCAGAGCAGATACGTTTGTGGCTTCCGGTCACCGCGATAACCTCGTCGCCCTCGGTGGTCACGGAACCGACCGTCTCCCCGAGTTGAAACACCACCCCCGTCTCGCGCATGTGGTAGATCAGCGCGTCGATAATTTCACGGTCGACAAACGGCATGACCTGTTCCCGCATCTCGACGAGAGTGACGCGGACGCCAAGCGCCGCGAACATGCAGGCGTACTCCACCCCGACGACGCCAGCGCCGATGATGGTCATGCGTCTCGGGATATCGCGGAGGCTGAGAATCTGATCGGTGTCGAAGATCCGGTCGCCGTCGACCGGCACATGTTCGCTTTGCGCAGGCCGGCTTCCCGGCGTCAGGATCACGTTCTCGGCGCGGACATCGATCTTCTCGTGCCCGCGATCTACGACCAGCGTGTGATCGCCCGAGAATGCCGCCCTGCCGAGCATCACCTCGACACCGTTTCGCGCGAGCTGTGACTCCATCACTGCGATCTCGCGTTTGAGCACATGATCGAGCCGGTACGTAAGGTCCTGGAGTGTGATGTCGTTTTTGACGGAGTAGCTGACCCCGTAAAGCCCCCGCTCACGGAAGCCGGTCAGGTACATGACGGCCTCTCGAAGCGCTTTGCTCGGTATCGTCCCGCCGTTCACGGCGGCGCCGCCGATGGTCGGGCGCGGCTCGATCGCGACCACCGATGCGCCCAGCTTGGCGGCCTGTACGGCGGCGCGCTGGCCCGCGGGTCCGGCGCCTATGACGGCGATGTCAAACTGCTTCATGGCACCCACACTACATGTGGCCGGAGACGGCGATACGGCGAGGACCGAACGCACGACTGGTTGCTAGCCGATCACGCGCACCGGTGAGAGCGTCTGTGTGCTAACCCAGCAGACCGAACTCCCTGAGCTCCATTTCGATGATCACCCGCGCCTCGTACGGCACTGAGATCGCCGGTGACCGGGGGCGCATGCCTTCAAAACTCTGTATCTCAAGCGCCGCCTTCACGCCGGCGACCCCGTACCGGATGATCACGCCGTCCAGCCTGGACGCCACCGCCTGTTTGTCACGCGCCGAGGTGAACTCTCCCTCGTGGCCCAGCCGAACGATCTCCACCGCGAGGTCCGGGGCGATGTTGCCGAGCCACATCATGGCCCCGTTAGCGCCGATCAGCATCCCCGGGAGGAGTAACGAGCCGTTGCAGGTCCAGAACTTGCGGTCGTCGGGCACGACCGGACGGACCCAGGACTCGAACCGGATGTCGTGGTCAGTGACGTAGCCGTACACGTTGTTCATCTGGCAGATGGCGCCGATGATCTCGGGCTCGGCGGCTGGTTCCCGCGTCGGGGTCTGGTGGATCACAACGACCGGGACCGGCGAACGTGCAAGGACCTCGGTGAAGTACGAGATGAGATCACCGGGACCCCGATCACGTGGGATGCGAACGCGAACCAGGTCAGCGCCCATGTTGGCGTAGCGAGTCGCCTGCCTGACAGTGTCCGCAGGTGACGGGTTGTCTACGCCAGCGATGATCAGTCGTTCAGACCCGGCGACTCGGGCGACGGTGCCGACAATCGCGGCCTTCTCGTCCTCGCTGAGCGCATTTTCTTCGCCGTTGATGGTGCCAAGAACGAAGCCGGCCAGCGGCGTCGTCATCAATCGCTCGATGTTGCGGGCGAGCATGCCGTGGTCGACGCGGTCTTCATCGTCAAACGGCGTCGGCGTCGGCGTCGGCGCTACGACGATGGGGTCGTTCTGCGGGATGGCCATGGCGTCCCCTCCCGGCCAGGTGCATCGGATAAACAAAGGTGATCGAGGATCGGACCCTGCGTGCGCCGCAAGGACGAAGCTGTCCAACCCGACAACGCGCACCGTACCGCGCCTCTACGTCCGGCGCATGGGTCGGACGCGCCGAAGCAACGTCTCAGATTCCCACATCAAGCTTGTGTGTGTTGGGGGGCGGCCCGGCCCTACGCGCTGTCCGGAAGAATACGGCGTCGGGGCATCCCTACGGAAACTCACCGCCAGCCGGTGTAAAGCTGGGACGCCTCAAGGTCCACGACCTCATGCTTCAGCCCGCTGGCCTTCGCCGCATTCTCGCCGGCCGCCGTGACTATCCAGGTTCCACCTGAGGCGACCGACCGGCCGTTCTCCATGATCACCCCCCCCTCCACGAGCGACATCGCTGCCAGCCCTGAATCCGGGTTAACGATCGTGACATCGGCATCAGCGCCTTCGGAAAAGTGGCCCTTGTCGAGCAAACCCAACATACGGGACGGGTTGAAGCTGAGCTTCCGCGCTGCATCGAGAGGGCTGAGTGCGCCGAAGTTCACGAGCGCCATCGTCCTCTCGATCGCTACGTTCCTCGGGATCGCCCCGCCGTCGGTGCTCACGGCGTCCACCCTGAACTCCGCCTGCTCCGGCAAACTCCCCGCCGCCGCGTCGTATCGTTCGGTGGCGAGGGTGAACGCGGACGATGCCGGGTTCACGGGGAAGCTGAGTCCGGCGTTGGTCTTCGCCGCCTCCCAGATATCGACCGCCTCCTGTCCCGTCACGAGGATTACGCGGCCGTCCCGGACGGTCTGGGCGTAGCCGTAACCGTCGAGCAACGCCTGTCTCATCCCCGCCTCGGTCGTCGCGTAGCCACGCGCCCGGAGACAGTTCTGGGGTACGTTTGCGACGATGTTGCCCTCCTCGTCGCACAGGCCATTGGTGCCGTTCATCTGCGCCAGGTACGACTCCGTGACGACCTGTCCACGCACGCGTTCCAGTATCTCGAACGCCTCACGGCACTCCTGATCCGCGGGGAGGATCATGCCGCGGCAGTAAGAGTTGACGTGGGCGACGTGGAGCCTGCCCTTGCCCAGCAGGTCCGGGACCTCTCGCAGTCCCTCAAGGGTGCTGCTGCTGTCCTTGGTCGCAAGATGGAACGCCACCCACGCCGTCTGCTCGTTGGCGGCCTCGATAACGCCCGCCGTCGATTCAGGCGTAAATGGATGGTAGCCGCCGATCATCTTCACGCCGATCGCCCCCCGGGACAACGCGTCCGATACGACATCACGCATCAACGCGATGGGCGGGTCGTCCTCCGGAATCGTGTGGTGCGGGATGAGCGCCATCACCGTTGCGACGTTTATCCCCGCCCCCAGCCGGCGCATCCCGTCGGACAGCGATTCCGGCGTACCCAGCAGGTCCAGGCAGGTCGTCGTGCCGGACTCCGCCAGCATGGCGAGCCCGAGAGCGCGGTCCACGGTGCGCTCGTCGCCCGCCGACGAGACATGCGCATGGGTGTCGATGTGGCCCGGCATCACCCAGCGACCGGATGCATCGATGGTCCGTCCCCCTGCGGAGGGGTCAAGCCCTTCGCCCACGGCGTCGATTTTGCCGTGAAGGATGCCGACGTCGAGAATCGCATCAGTTCCGTTTGCGGGGTCAAGAACGCGGCCGCCCCGGATGACGGTGTCATAGGTGGGCATCAACGATCTCCCTGGCGGGAACGTGTCTCAGGAATCACCATCGGACGTGGCTCCACGAAAGGGACTTCTCCCTCACCCCAACCCTCTCCCGCTGGGAGAGGGTTGGGGTGAGATAACTTCGCGAATCCGGGGCACGAAACTACGATTAAGTCATCGAATCAAGAAAAGCGGCGGCCTCACCCGGCCAGTTGACGGTCGTGCCCATCGCGCCTGATTTGTAGATACGCGCCATGTCGTCGTCGTCGTTTATGCCCCATCCGCGCACGCTCAACCCGCGGTCAAGGGCGTAGCTCACGGTTTCAGGCCGCGCAGTGCCGGCACGCGGGTAGACGGCGTCGAACCCGAGCTTCTGAGCGGCTGCCACCGTTTCTTCGTTGACCTCGTTGACGAGCCAGCCGTGACGGACGTTCGGCAGCCTCACCTTGGACCTGTACAACTGGTCCGCCCAGAACGACGACACGGTCAATCCGGGCGCGTCAAACGTTCCCGTCTCCGCTACGTCTAGCCAGCCATGGGTCTTGAGGGCGTCGGCGACCATCGCAGGGAGGTCCGCCTCGCGTGATTTGAGCTCCAGGTGCGGGTGCGCCCGTCCGGCGTAGCGTCCGAGGAACTCGTGCAGGGTCGGGATGTAAGCGCCGGAAAAATCGCCGTCGCCCTTGAACTTCGCCGCTGCGTCAAGCGCCTGTAACTCTTTCAGCGTGTGGTCGAACACGTAGCCACTGCCGTTCGTTACCCGGTCGATCGTGTCGTCGTGAAAAACGACGAGGTGGCCGTCCTTGCTAATCTGGGCGTCCAGCTCGAAGTTGTCGAACCCCTCTTCCAGAGCCAGATCGAAGGCGAAAAACGTGTTCTCCGGGGCGCGTGACGAGTAGCCACGGTGGGCGATCAACGTGAAGTCCAATTCAGGCTCCGGTGCTCGTTAGCGGGGTGTCGGCATAGGCGGTGACAGCGTAGCAGCGGCAGGAGTTGCGAACAACGAGGGGCGCACTCCTGTCAGGCTATCGTCGAAGCTGCCGTCCGGCATGACGATGTGCTCGTTAACCGCCGTTGATGAAGTCGCGGGTCGCCCGAACGAACTCGTCGCGGTGAGAGTGGTGAATTTCGTGCGCCGAGCCTTCAATCAGGAGACGTGACACGAGTTGGTTTTTTCCGGTCGCCCAGAGAGCGTCGTCATCGGTCACAGCGGAGCCATTGGCAGGATCAGCCTGGATGATGAGCATCGGACGGGTGAGCCGTCCGATCAAGTCGTCAGGCTCAAAATCGATCTGCTCGCCACCGGAAAGCGCCAACGTAAAAACGTCCGGGTCGAGGTCGACCAGATTCCGGGCTAACGCCCTGCTGATATATCCGGGCCGGTCGGGTGACCTCTCCTGCAAAGTGTCGAACAACTCGTCCTCAGTCATGCCGGAGGCGGCGAGGTCCCGCGCTCGTTTGAATCGGTCCCGATAGCGCGTCAGGTCTCCCTCCGAGTCATCTGTTCGGCGCTTTGTGAACAGCGGAGGGTCGGCCGCGACCACCGATGTCACGAGATCAGGATAGTTGGCTGCGATGACGGTGGCCACGACGCCGCCGAGCGAGTGACCGACAAGCGCGGCCGGCTCCTGGACGATTTCCTGAAGCCAGGGAACGATATCTTTCGCGTACTCGGTGAACCTGTATCCGCCGGGGACCCGCCCTGAATCGCCGTGGCCGCGCAGGTCGGGAGCAAAAACCTGACGCTCTGACGCGAACCCCGGAAGGACGGCGTTCCAGTCCTGGCGGCGAGTGCCGAGGCTATGTATGAACACCACCGGCGGGCCGTTGTCCGGACCTTCGTCGTAGGCCACTGTGGACTCGGGCGCGACATATTTGTGTGACGTGAATCTAGGCGGCATGGTAGACGCGGGAAGGGCGGGCTCGCGCCCGCCCCCTGCACTCCTGATGTGACTGTCTCGTTAGTAAAGCTGGGTCTGGAGCCGCTCTTCGAGGTCGGTTTCGAGCTCCTCGATGTTGGCCGTGCCGGACAGAGCGTGGTCGTTCAAGATACAGGCCATCGAGGGGAGGGAGCTTCGGTCCGGCCAGGTTTCGGCATCCCAGAGCTTGGAGCGCACCAGCGCCTTCGCGCAGTGGATAAACGCCTCTTTGACGTCCACGACGATCGCCAGCCATGGAAGTTTGCCCCCGACGGCCATCGACTCAAGCAGGTCTTTGTCCTTGACGATGGTCGCAGTGCCGTTGACACGCAACGTCTCCCGCATGCCGGGTACGACGAAGATCATGCCGATGCCGGGATTGCCGAGGACGTTGGTCAGGCCGTCAAACCGCCGGTTGCCCGGCCGGTCCGGGATAGCAATTGTGTTGTCATCCAGCACTTTGACGAATCCGGCCGGGTCGCCTTTCGGAGACACATCGACGGAGCCGTCTGCGCCGGTGGTCGCTACCAGCGCAAACGGAGACGCGGCGATGATGTCCCGGCAATGCTGGTCAAGAGCGGTGATCGTTTTGTCACGAGCGCGTTCCGCCGGCCAGCCCATGTACTCGCGCAGCTCATCCTGGGTAGCTATCACGTCGTTGAATCGGGTAGTCGAGACCATGTTGGCGCTCCGGGCTGGTGTCCGTTGGACAGGTTGCGAAGTATATCTGCTCAGCCGGGTGAACCCCGGTCGCCGCAACTCCCGTGCAGGAACCGGCTAAACGGTGTCCAGGAAATCGAACATGACGCGGCGGAAGTTGACCGGGTCGCCGCGGTGGATTCCGTGGCCCACGCCTTTCATGCGTACGAAAGTGCAGTCCGGGATCGCCGCCGCCGCACGTTCCGCTTCCTCGTCCGTCATGGCTGCGCCCATCGAAGGGTCGGCCTGCATGAGCAGCGCGGGACACTGGATCGCGGCGAGACTTGCGTCTGCGTCGAAGCCTTCCATCGAAGTGCCGTAAGCGTCTGCGTATAGACCTCTGGGTCCAGTCCTCGGATTGCGATCGCTCGAGAACGGACTTCGGCGGCAGTCTGGCTCGGATATAGCTTGGTGACCAGCGAGACCATTTCGGAGTGGGGCACGTCCAGGCGTGCCAGTTCTTGTATCCGGGCGAACTCGTCTGCACGGCGGCTTCTACCTGACCGTTGATGGGAGAAGATTGGCGGATCCTCAAGAACGACCGCACGCACCAGATCAGGCCGTGCGCTCGCGACGCCGACCGATGTCACGGCCCCGAGGGAGTGCGCCACCAGCACTGCCGGCCCTTCTACGCGATTCTCCAGCAACGAGATGATGTCGCGTGGGTAGTCGCCAAACCGGTAGCCCGTCTCCGCTGACGAAGACTTGCCGTGGCCGCGAAGATCGACCGAGTACGGGTGCCAAGCGTGCGACACCAGACCGATCTCCTGGGACCACGTCTGCCAGCGGCCTCCGATACCGTGGATGAAGACGATCGGCTCGCCTTCGTTCGCGCCTTCGACATAGTTCAGAGTCATTTCGCCGGTGTCGAGCTGTTTCTCGGTAAGCATGTGAACCTTCTTGTACTTGCGGTCGGACCCAGGAGGTGCGACCGCTAACCTGCGTCCGGCAATCGTTGAATGTCATACCGGAGTGGTCGTCTCCCTCAACCCCACCTCTCCCGCCGGGAGAGGTGGTTTAATGCCGTCCGTAGGTCCGCGGCGGAGTTCCGGGATTGAGTGAGAAGTGGGTGTGCGTTGCGAGCCATATCCCGTCACGTCGCGCCAGAGTCACCGTGGCCCGGCCCGGACGGTCAAACGGCCTGTGGTCGGCGTCGAATCCGGTCGACGTCCAAATCGCGACGCCCCATGCGATGTCGCCTTCCCCGAACGCCTGTACAGAATCCAGATCGACCCGGAAATCGGCGATGTTCCCCCAGATGCCCTCCCACTGGTTACGTCGGAGGTTTTCCAGCCCTGAAACGATGTCGGCGTGTGTCCCAAATGACACGACGTCATCGGCAAAGATCGCCTCGGCCGAGTCGTAGTCCACGTCGGCACAGAACTTGCCGAGCAAGTCGAACCAACCCCTGACGGCGTCCGGCGCATCGGGTTCGGTTATCGGGGCATCGGAACCAGCAGCACTCATAGCAGAGGCAAGAATGCCACAACAACCCGGCGCACGTTCCGGGTACGATACGGCAAACCCGACGAGAAATATGTCCGAGCCTTCATTTATCGACATACAACCCACAACGATCAACCGGATATCGGGCGGCATGTGGCACGGGTTCGCGCTGTTGGCCGGAGCGCAGTTAGACCTGTTCACCGCGTTGTCCGATCGCCGTATGACCGTTGAGGAGGCGGCAGCCGCGACCAGGTCGGCGGGTGCGAAACTCGGTCCGCTGATGTACGCGCTCGCCGAATACGGGCTTCTCGAAGAGTCGGGTGGCCGGTTCGGAAATACCGCCGAGGCGCAAGCGTTCCTGGTGCGCGGAGCGCCGGGACATATGGAAATACTGTCCGGATTTACGTCCACGATGTGGCGGGCCGCGCTCGAGATGGCGGACACCGTGCGTAATGGGAAGCCTCGCCTGAAGCTGGATTTCGTCGATGGTCCTCCAGAGCAAATCGAGGGCTTCATCCGGAATCTGCTGCCGGGAGCGTTGGGCGCCGGGAAGGGCCTGGCGGAGCGGTTCGACTTTTCCGGTCGGAGCGCGATGGTCGATGTCGGTGGTGGCTCAGGCGGCGTCGCGATCGCGCTGACCGAGGCGGTGCCGGGAATGCGTGGGACCGTCGTGGACCTGCCGACGATCATCTCCGTGACGGAGACGGTCATCAGGGAGCAGGGGGCTGAAGATCGCGTAGCGGTGATCGCCGGCGACGCCGCAAACGGATCATTTGAAGGTGAGTACGACCTCGCTGTGATGAAGGCGATCCTTCAGGTGCTGGGACCGGAAGAGGCGCGCCGTGCGGTTCACAACGTCGCCGGGGCGCTCGTCCCCGGAGGCGAAGTCCACATCATCGGCTCGATACTTGACGACACGCGTCGCTCGCCGGCGCAGGCGGTGTCGTTCAACCTGGCGCTGATCAACCTGTATGACGCCGGCCAGTCTTATACAGAGGCCGAGCACCGTGCCTGGCTGGCTGATGCCGGTTTCGCACACATAACGCGCGTCGACGAGCCCGGGTTCACCGGCATACGAGCGGTGAAGGCGGGTTAACGCGGCAGACGGCACATCACGTGGCCACTAGCGCCGTCTGCTAGCCTGTTCCGGCCCTCAACGCTCCCAAAATCGCGCCACACACACAATTTCGCATGGTCGCGCGGGACCTACACGCGCACCAGACTTCGGGAGGAACCCTATGGAGAAAATAGCCGTCGCCCGGTGGGGCGACCTGCAGGACCGCGTCCCCGCAGGAACCCTGGTAGGGAACGTAGATCTGGTTGTCGTCAGATACGGCGACGACGTATCCGTGTTCTACGGGCGCTGCCTGCACCGGGGAGCGATGCTCGCGGATGGTCATGTAGACGGCCAGAATCTCGTCTGCGGCGTGCATGACTGGGACTACCGGCTTGACTCCGGCGTTAGCGAGTACAACAACGACGAGCGGCTGCCGAAGTTCAAGGCGTGGGTCGAGAACGGCGACGTGCTGGTCGATCGTGACGAGATCGGAGAATGGGAGCGGGCGAACCCGCAGCCATACAACCGCGACGAGTACCAGGGCGCGTATGCCGACCATTCCGGTACCCCGGACGAGCCGCACACCGGGCTGATCCGAGACCTCGCGAGCAACGGTCTCAAGAATGTGGGAGCGCACGGCCCAATCGCAGCCATGGGCGTGCCCCGGGGCCAACTCCCGTCCTGGGACGACATCCAGTTCGTTACGAGCCAACTGGCGCGCGTCCCCCAACTCGACGACGTCCAGGTCGCGACGGAGCTCGTGGTCGGTCCGAACGCAAAGAAACCTCTCACTCTGGACATCCCACTGCTGGTGTCTGACATGAGCTACGGCTCTCTATCTGAAGAGGCGAAAGTTGCGTTGGCGACTGGCGCAGAGCTTGCCGGGACCGGTATCTGTTCAGGAGAGGGGGGGATGCTGCCGGAGGAGCAACAGGCGAACTCCCGGTACTTTTATGAGCTCGCTTCAGCGCGCTTCGGGTTTTCGTGGGACAAGGTTGAGCGCGTTCAGGCGTTCCACTTCAAGGGCGGCCAGGGCGCCAAAACTGGAACAGGCGGCCACCTGCCCGGGATCAAAGTGAAGGGGAAGATCGCGGAGGTTCGTGGGCTTCCGGAAGGCCAGTCCGCCGTCTCACCGTCACGGTTCCCTGACTGGGACGATGAGGACGGGTTCCGTCATTTCGCGGACGAGGTACGAGAGCACACAGACGGCATACCGATCGGGTTCAAGTTGTCGGCACAGCACATCGAAGAAGACATCGACGCCGCCCTGCGGATCGGCGTGGACTACGTCATCCTCGACGGCCGCGGCGGCGGTACAGGGGCGGCGCCCTTGATCTTCCGGGACAACATCTCGGTGCCAACGATCCCGGCGCTGGCCCGCGCCCGCCAGCACCTTGACCGGTCCGGGCGGCAGGACATCACGCTGTTCATCACCGGCGGTCTGCGCACACCGGCGGACTTCGCGAAGGCCTTGGCGCTGGGTGCAGACGGCATCGCCGTCTCAAACGCGGCGATCCAGGCCATCGGATGCCTGGGGATGCGCGCCTGTCACACCGACAACTGCCCTGTCGGCATCGCGACCCAGAAGGAGGGTCTGAGGAGGAGGTTGGAGATTAATGTAGCGGCCGCGCGGCTGGAGCGATTCTTCAGGGCGGCGATTGATCTAATGAAGCTGTTGGCGCGGGCTTGCGGGCACACGAGCCTCAGCCAGTTCAGGCCCGCGGACCTGACGACGTTCGATCGCGAAATGGCCTACCTGTCCGGGGTGCGATACGGCGGTGTGACGCCGCTGTAAGCGGGCGAAAACGTTGAACCGGAGGGCGACTGGCGAAGGTCAGTCTCCAGCCAACGTTCATCCCTGAGAACGCCCAGAGGCGGCGAACACGCGATGCGGGACGGCGATCGGATCGGCGGGGAAGTGTTTCGTCAACAGCGCTGCGAGTTCGTTGTCGAAGGCCTCAACCCGGTCCGGCGGGAGTGATGCAGCGACGCCGGCGGAGGCCCTGACCCGACCGCGCCACGCTTCGTGTGAGTACGGCACGTCCAGCGGAAATGTGAGTTGGTCGACCTCGTCAAAACCGCCGCGCTGGAGGTCGACGATGAATTCCGGGTGGAACCCGTTGCCGCCGCCGAGTCGCCATTCAGGGTTGTGGGCCTCGATCAGCCTCTCGGTGATATCGACGACGTTGCCGGGCTGCGGCAGCCAGTCGAACGAAGCGATCAGCAACACGCCGCCCGGCCGTAGCAACCGCGCCGCCTCCGAGAGCGCGGCGTCCGCCTCGAACCACCACCAGCACTGGCCCGCCGTGACGATATCGAACGCTCCCGTGGGAAGGCCGGTGTCCTCCGCCGGGGCGATGACGTACTCAACCTTCACGCCTGCCTCTGCGTCCAACCTCTGCGCTTCGCGTGTCAGGTCATCCGACAGGTCGATTCCCGTCACCTCTGCCCCGCGCGTAGCGAAGCCGCGCGCAAGGGTCCCCGAGCCGGTGCCGAGGTCAACGATTCGCGCTCCGTCGAGGTTGATGCGGATTTCACTCAGCGAGTCGAAGAACTTCGGCGGGAATCCTGCGCGATGGCGAACATAGTCGTCAGCCGTGCGGCCAAAATCGGGAGTGCTCATCCGGCACAGGTTAGCTGGTGGTGAACGTCTTCGGCATTTGGGACACACGCGAAGGTCGATTGGTTCCGGCCTGAAAATCGATACGGGTCCGTATCGGGTTTCGAGATTTGAGGGTTTCTGCCGTTTGTCTTGCGATCCGATGGACGACGAAAGGGCGGATAGCCAGCCGCCCCTACAGTGTTGCTGAGATGGGGCGTACAGCGCGAGGACATCGCAAAATGCTTGACCGACGAGGCCGAACCCGCGATGTGACGTGCCCTGAGGCTCTCAAAGGGCCATTGCCGGATGAACCACGCTGTCCTGACATTCCGCAAGCGGGTTGTCAACCGCTCCTACGGAGTAACGACTGTCCGGACGCGAAGCGCCCCCACTCCGTTCTGTCCGGGGTGGGGGCGCTAACTCGAACCCGTTTCTGCGTGCCTTCAGGCTACTGCGACGGGGGCCTCCAGGACGCCCGCTTTCTTCGCCTCGGCGAGGACGTGGTCCTTCTCCTCCGGGGTGAGGTAGTTGTTTGGCCGGATCGACTCTCCCATGTCGATTCCGAGACGCTCGGAGAGGATGGCCTTGCAGACGTGTGCGGCGGCGCCGTACATCACGACAAGGTCGACGACCTTTTGGACCTCATTCTGTAGCTCCTGCGCGCGGGCCATGTCTCCGGATTCCCAGGCGCTGTACAGCTCCGTGTACAACCACGGTGTGAGCGACAGCGGGGCATCGACGGTACCGATCGCGCCCATCGTGAGCGCTGGGAGCGGCAGTCGTCCTGAACCCGAGAAACACTTGAGGCCGCGGTCAGCCCAGTCACGGATCAAGCCGAAGTTAGCCGCCGAGTGCTTCAAACCTTTCAGGCTCGGAACCTCCGCCATGACCGAGTCCATGAGCTCAGGCGTGAACTCGACCTGGGTCAGTTGTGGCAGGTTGTAGGCGAACAGCGGCAGGCCATCGGCGGCGTCCGCAACGGCCTTGTAGTGGTCGATGATCGCCCGGGTGTTGGGCCGGAAGAAAAACGGCGGGACGCAGCAGACGGCGGCGCAGCCGGACTCTGCGGCGGTGCGGGCCGCTTTGGCGGCGCTTTCCGTGCTGATGGCGCCGACGTGCATGATGGCGAGCGCCTTGCCCCTGGTCGTCTCGCCTGCGATGCGGGTCACGGCGTCCCGTTGCTGGTCTGACAGGATCGGCCCTTCGCCGGTGCTGCCCGCGACCCAGAACCCCTGAACCCCGTGGGACATGTTGTCCTCGAGGATCGCCCTGAGTCCTTCTTCGTGGATAGAGCCGTCAGCGCGGACGGGTGTCGGGTTAGCCGGGAATACTCCCTTAAACCCAGAGAGGTCCGGTCCGGTACCGTTCGTTGCCATGTGGAATCTCCAATTATTGCGACGCCGTGCGTTCCCGGCGGATAGCCGCAAGCATACGCCGTCCGTTGCGGCGTACAAGTGCGGCCGTCGGTCATAGTTAGGCCCGGCGCCCGTCGCTGGCATCGAGGCGAGTGACCGGGCATCCTATCGACGATGGTGCGTCCGTGTCGCGCGAACCTGTGCCCACCCCGAGTCCCTCAGCGCCGGCCGGGGGGCCAAACGTAAACAACCACCGAGAACGCTGGCAACGCGGCGCCCGATGGGCAAACGTGAGCGGGCCGTTTGATGTCGGGCGACAGTCGGCCGCCGCGCGCCGCGCTCGGGTTACTTGAATCGGTGTACGAAAACGGCGTGTTGGAAGTATTTTCGGCCCAATATCGCATTCCGGTACCGGCCGCGGCCCAATAGAATCGAGGCCGATCGCACTACTACGTGGATTCCGTCGTCTGTGAGGCGTACGCTTGCCGGCTGTGTCGCTGTCCGACGTACCGTTGCCGCGATTTGCCAGTTACCGGAACGATCCGCAATCGGATAACGTCGCTGTAGCGGCTACAGTGATCTGAGAGGTCAATGGGAAGAATATTCGGGCGCGGCCTGATCGTCCTGCTGCCTCTTGCCGTCACGGTTCTGATCATTCAGTTCATCGCGGGAACGATCGATCCGCTGTTCCAGCCGATCCTCGATCCGTTAATCGGCCCGGACATCCCGGGCCTCGGGTTGCTCGTCTTTATCGGGATCGTCTTCCTGGTCGGCTTGCTCAGCCACAGATTTGCGCAGTACGTCGGGCGTCTGGTCGAGGCCGGGATCATGAAAGCGCCGATCATCGGCGGGATTTACCTGACGGCAAAGCAGGTATCGATGTCGGTCTCGGGTTCGCACGAGTCGAGCTTCGACACAGTGGTCAGCGTTCCGTTCCCGACGGACCACAGCATGGCGATCGGCTTCCTGACACGCGAGTTCACCAGCGAGTCGAACCGCAATTTCGGTATCGTGTACATCCCCACTACCCCGGTGCCGAGTTCCGGATTCTTGATCATCGTGCCCATGGAACTCGTATCGATCCTCGATATTTCGTCATCCGAGGCCATGCAGATGGTGGTGACGGGCGGAATCGTGGTACCGGATGGGCTTAGCGGGCTGGGCCGGTAGGAGCGTCCAGGCCGGTCCGATGCGCCGGGCCGCGGGTTAGCCCCAGGCGAACGTCGCCAGGCTCGTCGCGACAAACAGGCCGATCACACCGGCAGCGGTCGCGCTGGCTTGCCAGTTGAAGGCGACCGGCCGCCCGAACTCAACATTCGGCGCGGGGCGGTAGATGACCAGCGCCGTCATTGCGATCGAGAACGCCGCCGTAAGGGCGTGGATGACCCCCATCTCCTCGTAGAAATTGCCGGTGCCGAACACCGCGGCGTCGGCGCCGAGAACGATGCCCATGTTGAACATGTTGCTGCCGAGCAGATTGGCCAGCGCGAGCTCGATCGATCCGATCCGCAACGCAGCTATGGCGACGGCAAGCTCCGGCAACGAGGTGCTCAGCGCGAGGAAGAGCGACCCCATGAAACTCTCCGACCAGCCGAGCTCATCCGAGAGTCGCCCGCCGGTGTCCGAAAGCCAGAGACCGGCGACGACCACGATCGCCGTCGCCACACCGTAAACGATGACGGACGGGATCAGCGACGGGCGCGCCCCGACCTCTTCCTGCGCGATCGGCAGCTCGATAGGTTGCGGCCGGAACAGGATCAGACGGCGGGGGTCGATGCGAGCTAACGACATCTCGCCTCCGAAGGTTCGGTAAAGGAAGACCAGATACAGGATAGGGAGCAGCAGCGGGAGTACGGCGATCAGGTTGCTTTCGCCCGCGAGGTCCCAACGGCTCAGCAGAACCAGCGCTCCGGCCGTCGCGCTGAGCGCGATGCCGTAGAGCCCGAGTGACCGCGCCTCGTCACTTCTCTCCGTCAGAAGCCCGCGCCAGGCCGGGATCAGTCCCAGCACAGCAAGAAACAGGAGGTTCACAACGTTCGACCCGAACGCGCCGCCCGCGGCGAGGTCCGGGGAGTCTGCGGTGATGATCGCTCCGATCCCCACCACTACCTCTGGGATCGATGTTGCTGTGGCAAGAAGGAGGACGCCCGCCCACGCTTTGCCGAGTCCTGTGATGTCGGAAATCCGGTCGGCGGATTTCACGAGCAGGACGCCGGCGCCCATGATCATCAGGCTGGCGAAACCAAAGCTGATCCAGAGTCCTGCTACTTCAGACATGGGTCCACATTATCGGCAGTTCGCCCGTCCAGACATGGAAAGATTTCGCGGCGCTGATCAAACGTACATTTCGGCCACAGCCCCCGTCACGAGATCACGTTCGCTCGATCAAGGCCCGCGCCGGAGTACGCGGCCGGGGCGGGCGCCCGTGTGCCGGCCGTCTCGAACGACGAACTCGCCGTTAACGATGACCTGCGGAATCCCGGTCGGATAGCGATGCGGATCCTGGAAGGTGGCGTTATCTGCCACCGTGGCCGGGTCGAACACGACGATGTCCGCGATCGCACCCTCTCGCAGCACTCCGCGGTCAGACAACCCCAACCGTTTCGCTGGCATCCCGGTCATCTTGTGGATCGCAGTTTCGATGGAGATCAACGGCTCGTCCCGCACGTACCGGCCGAGGACTCGCGGGAAGGCGCCATAAAACCGTGGGTGAGGCAGCGAAGACTCCCAGACCCCTGAGTGATCGATCGCGTTGCCATCCGAGCCGACCATCGCGTGTTCGTAATTGAGGAAATATCGAATATCACCCTCAACACGATTGTGCATGATTTTAGAAACTTCGTTGTCCTCCTCGTCGATCAACATCAAGAACGCTTCGATCCCGTCGACGCCCCACATCTCAGCGATCTCGGCCATGTTTTTGCCGACCAGCCCGCGATTGCGCTCGCTCGCGACAGTTGCGACGACGATCGGCTCAAACAGCCACGGCAACCCACCGAACCAGCCCTTTGAAGTGTCTTCGTGGACCCGGGCGCGAGTCGCAGGGTCTCGAAGGCGGGCGAGCATGGCCGCGACGCCGCCCTCCTGGACCCATCCCGGCAACAACTGGCTGAACGCAGAGGACGCCGCCGTGTACGGATACATGTCGCAAGTGACATCCAGCCCATCGGCGCGCGCCCGGTCGATCACCGCGACCAGCTGATCGCCATTGCCGTACTCACGAGAGTCGATGATCGCGATATGCGAAAACTGGACGGGCACGTCGGCGCGCCGGCCGATATCGACGGCTTCCTCGATGGCCTTCACGTGCCAGCCGGCCCATACCCTGGCATGGGTGGCGTAGAAGGCATGCTCGTACGGAGCCATGACGGACGATAGCGACACCAGCTCGTCCGTTTCTGCGTAGCTCGACGGAGGGAGCGTCAATCCCGTGGACATCCCGAACGCGCCCTGCGCCATCGATTCACTCAGAAGTCGCCGCATCAGCGCCAACTGGTCGGCCGTCGGCGGCTTATCGTCGACGGCGCCCGCAGCGATACGGAGAGCGGAGTGGCCGGTAAGCGGGGCGATATTTATCGAAACGCCGTTTTCGTGGACGGTTTCAGCGTAACCGGCCAGGTCGTTCCACCGCCAGTCGGTAGCGGATAAGAGGGTCGAACCCAGACTCTCTTGCACCCCACCCGAGCCGTCCGGCGAGGCGGGGAAAGGTGAAAACCCGCAGTTACCCGTCACCTCCGTTGTGACGCCCTGATACGCCTTGCTCTCGCCGCCGGGGTGGTCGACGAGGGACACGTCGGAGTGGGTATGGATGTCTATGAACCCTGGGCAAACGACGTGACCGCGGGCGTCGATCACGATCTCCGCGCCGGCGATGGACTCTCCAAGATCAGCGATCGCCGTTACGCGGCCTCCGGTGATGCCGACGTCAGCGAGACGGCCGTGCGAGCCGGAGCCGTCGACGACGGCGCCGCCCCGGATGATCGTGTCAAACTTCATATGTCTCTCCGGCGCCGTTTTCGTCAGCCGTGCCGCAAATGGCAGGCGGCGCGTTTCATCCCCGTTGCTACAATCGGTAGACGATATGGTCGGCGAGCGGGCTCGCCGAGGCCAACTTCCCCCGTAACCCAGCAAGGCAGTTTCAAACTTGTTTGAGTCGCTTTCTGAAAAACTCAACGGCGCCTTCTCCCGCCTGACCGGTAAGGGAAGCCTATCCGAGAAGGATATCGACGAGGCGCTTCGTGAGGTCCGACTGTCCTTGCTTGAGGCGGACGTCGACTTCAAGGTCACGCGATCATTTGTGAGCGCGGTCAAAGAACGCGCGACGCAAGAGAACCTGTTCGCTTCGCTGACGCCCGGCCAAACCGTTGTACGGATCGTCAACGAAGAGCTGGTCAACATCCTCGGCGGGGAGGCTGTGGGCCTTGAGCGGGGCGAACACGCTCCAACGGTGATCATGCTGGTCGGGTTACAGGGGGTCGGCAAGACCACTGCCGCCGCCAAGCTGGCGCGCTGGTTCAACGAACAGGGCGAATCGGTCGCGCTGGCTGCGTGCGACCTTCGGCGTCCCGCTGCAATCGAGCAACTTGTGCAGTTGGGCGATGGCCTCGGGGTTCATGTCTACCGGGAAGACCCGGAGAAATCGACCCCGTTGCAGGTCGCCAAAAATGCTGTCAAAGAGGCGGAGCGCAACAATACCCATTACCTGATCCTCGACACGAGCGGCCGGATCGCCATCGACGACGAATTGATGCGCGAGCTTGAAGAGATCCGCGACGCCACGAATCCGATCGAAAACCTGCTTGTCGTCGACGCCATGACGGGCCAGGACGCGGTTCGCTCAGGGACCGAGTTCCAGGAGCGGATCGGGCTGACCGGCATCATCATGACGAAGATGGACGGTGATGCGCGCGGCGGCGCGGCGCTGTCGATGCGTTCCGTTACGGGCGTGCCGATCAAGTTCATCGGCGTCAGCGAAAGGCCGGACGGGCTCGAGCAGTTCCACCCGGACAGGCTGGCGTCCAGGATCCTCGGGATGGGCGACATGCAGACGCTCATTGAGAAGGCCGAGCAGCAGTTCGACGTCGATCAGGCTGAGGAGCTCGAACGCAAGCTGCGCTCGCAGCAGTTCGACATGAACGACATGCTCCAGCAGTTGCAGACCTTCAAGAAGATGGGCGGCATGGCGGACATCCTCGGCATGATCCCGGGGATGGGGTCGCTCAAGGGTCGGATGAACCCGAAAGACCTCGACGAGAGCCGGATAACCCGCGTCGAGGGGATTATTCACTCGATGACGCCCGTCGAACGGGCCAATCCAAAGTTGATCAACGGCTCGCGTCGCAAGCGCATCGCAGACGGATCAGGCACAACGGCGTCGGACGTCAACCAGTTGCTGGGCCAGTTCCGCCAGATGCAGAAGATGATGAAGAAGATCTCTTCGGGCAAGGGCCGGCGCGCCGTCATGAGCATGCTCGAGGGCCGATAAGACTCGGGGACTGAATCGCCGGGCTGGACTCAACCCACTCGCCTCAATATGCTGCGATAAGAAGCCCCGGTCAGCGCACCGATTCAGGCGCAACGGCGGACACAACAGAGGATTTAACGCTTTGATCTCACAGCTCCGTATCTACACCATCAACAAGGGCCAGATGGATTCCTGGCTCAAGACGTTCGACGGCCTTAAGCCGATCCTTGCGAGGCACGGAATACAGGTCAACGGCGCGTGGACCGATGCGGAAAACGAACGCTTCATCTGGGTCCGGTCGTTCGAAGACGAGGCCGATCTCGCCCGGAAAGAAGAAGCCTTTTACAGCGACCCCGATTGGCTGGCCGGCGTAGATCACGTACGCAGCCACCTGGCCAAACGCGACGTGACGGTCATCAACCCGATCTAGACATTCAGCCGGGCCGAGATGGACGGACGCAAGCGGCGTCCGGTCCGGACGCATTTCGCCGAGCCGCGGCGGGGCCCTAGAGTCCTCGCGGCGGCTTCACTCGCTGTATCGCGTAGTACGTGCCGATGATGAGGCCAATAACGGCGGGCTCAAACGGCGTGACGATGATGAACGCAAGCAAGGTGGCGAGTCCCGCGACCCACTGCAGCGCTCGGGTCTGCTTGTAACCGCTTGCCCGGTACACCACCTCTCCAATCAGC